>JAGVTM010000368.1:10535-30067 GCA_019136785.1 Chloroflexota bacterium
GCGTCCCCAGCCCGCCCGCCCCAAACTTCGCCCCAATGGTGGCAATCGCCGTCGCCGTCACCGCCGCAATGCGCACCCCCGCCAGAATCACCGGCAGAGCCAGCGGAAACTGCACCAGCCGCCACCGCTGCCAGGCGTTCATCCCCATGCCCTGCGCTGCTTCCATCATCGTCGGCGAAATCCCTTGCAAACCCGCCACAATATTACGCACCAGAATGATTTGCGTGTAGATAACGAGCGCCGCAATCACCGACCGCTGGTTCAAGCCAAAAATGGGCAGCAGCAGAATCAGCAGGGCAATGCTCGGAATCGTGTACAGCGTCCCCAATACCCCCAACACCGCCGCCGCCAGCCGTTCATACCGGTTCAGCAGCAGCCCCAACGGCAGCGCCGCCCCCATGGAAATCAGCAGCGCCGCCCCCACCATAAACAGGTGTTCCCCCGTCAGCCGCGCAATAACGTCAAACTGGTTGAAAATATAACTCATAGACGCACAGACCTAAATTAGCCAGTAACTGTACAGGTGCAAGGCACTGGCCACAGGAGTTCCAACAGGCCAAAACCGCTCGGCCAGTGCCTTGCACCACCTGAAGCTGAATAGTTACATTAGCCATTCACAAATTCGCAAATTCACCCATTAATTATTCCCTTGCTTCCCCCGCCCGGCGAATACTCTCCAACGTCACCCATCCCACCGGAACCCCATTCTCTACCACTGCCAGCCCATCCGCCGCGCTGCGCAGCAGCAGCGACAAAGCCTGCCGCAGCGTGTCCTCCCGGCCAATTTTATGCGCCAGGTCAGCAGACGCGCCTGCGGGCAGCGGCAACATGGCCGATTCTACCCGCACCAGACCCAACTGCCGCACCATATCGTCCGCCCCTACCAACTGGTACACAAACTCATTGGCTGGCTGGCTGAGAATGGCAAACGGCGTATCGTACTGCACGATTCTGCCGGCACGCATCACCACAATCTTATCCGCCAGCCGCAGCGCCTCCTCCACATCATGCGTCACAAACAAGATCGTCTTCTTCAACTTCCGCTGCAAATGCAGCATCTCTTCCTGCAAACCGCTGCGCGTAATCGCGTCCACCGCCCCAAACGGCTCATCCATCAAAATAACTTGCGGGTCTCCCGCCAGCGCCCGCGCCACCCCCACCCGCTGCCGCTGCCCGCCGGACATCTGCCCCGGATACCGCTCCCGGTACTCCGCCGGCGGCAAATCCACCAGCGCCAGCAGTTCATCCACCCGCGCCTGCGTCTTCGCTGCCGGCCATTTCAACAAATTCGGCACCACGCTCACATTTTGCGCCACCGTCATATGCGGAAACAGGCCAATCTGCTGGATCACATACCCAATCTGCCGCCGCAGTTCCGTCGCCCTTATCTGTCGAATATCGGTGTCCTGCAGGTAGATGGTGCCGGCAGTCGGCTCAACCAACCGGTTCACCATCTTCAGCAGCGTCGTCTTCCCACACCCCGAAGGCCCCAACAGCACCACAAAGCTCCCATCCGCCACCGCAAAACTGCAATCCTCCACCGCCGCCCGCGCCGCGCCAGGAAACAGCTTCGATACATGCTCAAACCGGATACCAGCCATACTAGCAAAGGGATATGGTGGGCGAAGGGCGCGCCGCGCCCTCGCCCACTCCGAAAAACCCCCTCCTCCTTGGAGGACTGCCCCTGGGGGAAGGGGGTTGGGGGATAGGGGTTTGCCCTCCGTTTCCATCGCTGTCCAAAGGAACAAGCCTTTGCGGTGAATAGTCACAATCGGGCATTATCTGCGCCCCATCAGCATCATCTGCGTCCTATCTAAGCCGCTACTCCGTAATCAACCCCTCCTGCACCAAAAACTCCTGCGCCACGTCCGCCGGTTCGCGCCCATTGCCCGAAACCTCATTGTTCAACCGCTGCATCGTCTCATTCGTCAGCAGCGGCGCCAGCGCATTCAGCGTTTCCGCAATTTCCGGATTCTCATCCAGCGCCGCTTGCCGGATGACGGGCGCCACCTGGTACGGCGGGTACAACCCCTTATCATCTACCAGCGACAACAAATCATACGCCGCCAGTTCCCCATCCGTGCCAAAAGCCACCACCACATCCGCTTCCCCATTCAGCAGCGCCTGATAACGCAGCCCCGGATCCACCGAGAGGAAATTGGCAAACTCGAAATCCCCATACACTTGCTTCAAGCCTGGAATGCCATCTTCCCGCTCGGCAAATTCGGGCGGCCCAATCAACACCAGTTCACTGGCGTGAGCCACCATATCCGAAAAAGTCGTGATACCCAACTCCGCCGCCCGCGCTTTCGTCATCGCCAGCGCCTGCGTGTTATTCATCGGCGCCGGGTCCAGCCACACCAGTTCGAACTGGCTGGCATACTCCGCCTTCACCGTGTCAAACACCGCCTGCGGATCGCTCATCACCGGCAGCTTCAACACCGTCAGCAGCCCCGTGCCCGTATACTCCGGGTACACGTCAATCTCCCCACTCAACAGCGCCGCCTGCGTCACCGGCGTGCCGCCCAGGTTCAGCTTCCGCTCCACCGTATAACCCGCATCTTCCAACAGCAAAGCATACATCTCCCCCAAAATAAACTGCTCCGTAAAATCCTTCGACGCCACCGTCACGCTCCCCTTCGCCCCCGCCCCACACGCCGTCAGGATCAGGGACAATCCCATCAGCACAACCACCAGAAACAGACTAATTTTTCCAGACTTCTTCATCATTTTCTCCTTTCGAAAATAGCCAACTCCGTAGGGCAAGTTGTCAACCTGCCCATACTTCAAAAAACAGCCTCACGCAGAATCGCGGAGGACGCGGAAATTGTAGGACAATATGTAAATCTTGATTTTTTGCCAAACGTGCTATTATTGTAACTGGAGGCTCTGGGGCGTGAAAGCGTCACACCGCCTTTTTTATTTTCTCTCTTGTTCATCTCTTGAGCGCAAATCCGATATGACAGCAAAACTCCAAATGATGTAGTTTGGATTACCTTCTACCTCCCGTATCGCTTTGGTTCTTAATCCAATAACTTGATCGGCAAACTCTTTTAATTCTGGACGTCTCGGTTCATTCAT
Organism: Chloroflexota bacterium; assembly: GCA_019136785.1. GTDB lineage: Bacteria > Chloroflexota > Anaerolineae > Promineifilales > Promineifilaceae > JAGVTM01. The sequence continues at coordinate 13,617 of JAGVTM010000368.1, forward strand.
CCCCTCAAAACGTAGCCCCCACGAAATGACATAAGCAACAATGTCGGCAAGTTGGATACCTGTTGTCAGGTCACTGTGAACAAAAAATGGCTCTGGGATAATACAACTTGCCCGCTGCCTGCCCTTGTTAGTTCGTTTGAAAACGTCGTAATGTGACTCTTCACCACCACTTTCATCAATGAAAAGAAAATGCGCCATCTTCAAAACTCGTTACGTTTTCTGCCGGGGTAGTGCCGGTGAAGCGCCAGCCTGAGGGAATGTTCATTACCCGTGCACCGGCGGCTGCAGCCACCGCTGCGCCCCGCCTAAGAGCAAATCAGCCGCCAAAGTCAGCAGCGCCACAGGTACGGCCCCTACCAGCAAAATGGGGATGCTGTACAAGGCAAAACCGCGCACCACGTACAACCCTAACCCGCCGCTGCCAATAAAAGCCGCCAACGTGGCGCTGGCAATCACTTCCGTGGCTGCCGTGCGAATGCCGGCAACAATCACCGGCAAAGCCAACGGCGTCTCCACTCGCCACAATACCTGCCGCCGCTCCATTCCCATTCCCAAAGCAGCCTCACGGATGGCCGGGTTAATCGTGCGGTAGGCGGCGTCCGTGTTAATCAAAATCGGCGGCAGCGCCAGAATCGTCAACGCAATCGCCGCCGACGTGAACGACAGCCCGAAATAGGGAATCGCCAGAAACAAAATCGCCAGACTGGGCACCACGCGCAGCGTATTGCCGGCATTGATAATCACCAACGCCGCCCCACGCGAGCGCGAAGTCCATATGCCCAACGGCACGCACAGCGCCATGCCAATGCCCAGCGCCACCGCTACCAGCAGCAAATGCTGGCGCAGCGCCTGCAGCAGCTCCTCCGTGTGCGTGCCGGCATACCCAACTGCAGCCTCTAACAACTCGACCATAACTGCGCCTAAGCTTATCCCCTGTCCCCCCAATTGGCAACCTGCCAATGAATCCATCCAATCTGCGCTGCGCACTCTTCCTGCGTCATCAGCGTCATCAGCGGGCTATCAAAGACCTTTCCCACAAACTGCCAGCCCGCCGGTTCAATCGGCGACAGTAACACCCCAGTAAATCGTAGGGATCTCTTTAACCGTCTACCGGCCCCGCATCGTCCGACGCGGACGCATCGTCCGACGGCATCAGCAACAGGCAATTTTGGGCGCGTCTGCGCCCAAAACTGCCCATAAAAATGGGTGTCAGCCCCGCCGTAGGCGGGGCTGACACCCACCACGATGGCGACGACCATCCCAAAATATGATAAAATAAAGGTAACTATACAGCCCCTCTGGGATTTAACCGCGAAGGAGGCAGCGACCGCCAATTTCTTCTCTTTATCTTCGCGCCCTTCGCGCCCTTTGCGTCTTCGCGGTAAAAACCCCTTTGCAACCCCCAGGCGACTGGCAAGACCGCGCCTTATCAAAAACACATCAGAATTCGCATAGTCAACAACCGGCAAAAAAACATGAACACACCTCCTGTTTCTTCTTCGCGCCCTTCGCGTCTTCGCGGTAAAAACCCCTTCTCCCATGGCGTCTACTACCAATCCCCTATTGGCACACTCGAAATCACTGCCAACGACGCCGCCATCACCGCCATCAACTTCCTGGACGCCGCCCCGCCGCCCACCCAGAACGATCTACCCCCGCATTTGCAAGCCGCCTGCCGGCAATTAGCCGAATACTTCCAGGGCCAACGCCACACCTTCGATCTTCCCCTGGAGCCTGCCGGCACGCCCTTCCAGCAGCGCGTCTGGCAAGAACTCCTCACCGTCCCCTACGGTCGCCTCCTTTCCTACCAGGACGTGGCTAACGCCATTGGCAACCCCCAGGCTGTCAGAGCCGTGGGCGCCGCCAACGGCCAAAACCCCATCCCCATCCTCATCCCCTGCCACCGCATCCTGGCCAGCGACGGCAAACTCACCGGCTACGGCGGCGGCCTCTGGCGCAAAGAATGGCTCCTGCGTCACGAAGGCAGCCTCCTCCTGTAACGCCCTTCCCAAAATCCGCCCAATCCGCGCCCCATCCGCGTCCCGCTCCCTAAAAATCTACGAAATCCGCGTCCCATCTGCGAAATCTGCGTCCGATCCCTATTGCTCCCTAAAAATCTGCGAAATCTGCGTCCATCTGCCCAATCTGTGTCCCATCACCACACCCGCCGCGCCATCTGGCTCCTCTTCATTCTTCTGTCTGCTCTGCTCCTTTCCGGCTGCCGCGCCCCCCTGCCCGCCGACGCCCAAAGCGGGCGCGTCCTCCTCTGGCACAGCTTCAACGAAACCGAAACCCCCGTCCTCAACCAGATTTTGCAGCAATACCAGGAAATCCACCCCCAGACCCGCATCATCAGCGTCATGGTTCCCGCCGCCGAAATGCAGCAGCGCTACCAGGAAACAGCCGACCTCGGCTTGGGCCCCGACCTGTTCATTGGCAGCAGCGATTGGGTGCGCGACCTGGCTGATGCCGGCCTCATTCGCGGTCTCGAACGCGGCGATTGGGGCGGCAACGACTATCTGGCTGCCGCCGCCCTGGCTCTGCGCTATCAGGAGCAGCTTTACGGACTGCCCCTCTCTTTACAGCCGGTGGCTCTCTTCTACAACCCGCGCCTCGTCGCCGCCCCCGCCGCCACCCTGGATGAATGGCTGCAGCAGGCGGAGGCTGGACAGCGCATTGCCCTCAGCCCGCGTTTTCGCCAGATGTATTGGGGCATTGGCGCCTTTGGCGACGTCCTGTTCAACACTGCCGCCCAATTCGAGCTGCGCGACAGCGGCTTTACCGCCTGGCTGGACTGGCTGAAAACGGCGCAGGAGTCGCCGGGCGTCATCATGCTGCGCGACGAAACCACCCTGCAAAACCTGTTTATCGAGGAACAGGTCGCCTACTACGTGGCCCGCCCCGACGTTATCCCTGCCCTAACCGCGGCAATGGATGCCGGCAAACTGGCTGTTGCCCCTCTCCCCTCTCTCCCCGGCCGTCGCGCCACCCCTTTGCTGCGGGTAGACGCCGTCATGCTCAACACCGCTTCTTCCCAGCGGCAGCAAAGACTTGCGCTTTCCGTAGCCCAATTCCTCACCAATCCCGAGCAAAGCTTAATTCTGCTGCGCGACGCCGGGCGCGTGCCCGCCAACCGCCAGGTGCGCGTAGACGCCCGCGTCTATCCTTTGCTGGCTGGCTTCGTCACCCAAAGCCAGAGCGCCGTCGTTATCCCCAACTGGGTGGACTTACCCGCCTTTACCGCCCTGGGCGACGCCGTTTACAACAACGTCCTATCCGGCGTTCTTGCCCCCGCCGTCGCCGTCTGCCAGTTTGGCCTCGACGTCGCCCTCGCCCAAAGCATCCCCCTCACCGAATTCACCCTCCCCGAACGCTGCCTGGATAACAACCCATCCCCCTGATCATCACCGCTAAGTAACTGTCCGTAAATAACCTGGCAATTTAGGTTCGTAGTAACCGCTTTAGCGGTTTGGACGGCTAAACTTGTGCTGAGCGTAGTCGAAGTAGCCGTTACGACGAACTTGTTTCTGGACAATTAATAACTCAGCCTCACCCTCTCCGAAAACCCCCTCCCCCCTGGGGGACTGCCCCTTTAGAGGGAAGGGGGATGGGGGATGGGGGCTGCCCTCCCCCCAAAAACAGGTATACTTGACGTAACCTGCCATCGCCTCCCACCCGGATAACGCGCTATGCCCATGGACTCACCCGTACAAATCCTCATTGCCCAACTGGAAACCCTGCTCATCATCCTCAGCCGCCCCCTCGTGCAGCGCCAGTTAGCCGCCCTGGCGGGCGCCATCCTGGTTGCCTGGCTCCTCGCCGCCGCCGCCAACCGTCTGCATCCTCGCCTGGACGCCTGGCAGCGCCTGCGCCAGCGCTATCCCCGCCTGCACGACACCTGGCGGCAAAACAGACGGCAACTGCTCCTGCCGGCATTCGCCCTCCTCACCGTCCAACTCACCATCCTGCTGCTCGCCTGGCGCAGCCAACCCGTTGGCCTCATCCTGGGCGGGCGCACCCTCCTATGGGCTTGGGCGGCATACCGCCTGCTCATTTTCCTCCTCTACCTGGCTTTTGGCAGCCGCGCCATTGCCCCCATTCACCGCCGCATTCTCGCCCCCGTCTTCATAAGCCTTATCTTTTTGAGCCTGCTCAGCCGCGTGATTGACCTGCCTGTGCTGGCGGGCATCCACCTGTTCACCCTGTTCGACGCCGCCATCACCCTGGGACGCATCCTCTCCGCCGCCGTTGTCCTCTACGCCTTCATCGTAGCCGCCTGGGTCGCCCAGGAAACGCTCGGACGCGCCCTGCGCGGGCGCACCGCCGTTGACCCCGGCGTCGCCCACTCTATCGTGACCATCAGCCGCTACGCCATCATTGCCATCGGCATCCTGCTCATGCTCAGCGTCATGGGTCTCGACCTTTCCACCCTCACCATCATTGGCGGCGGCTTATCCATCGGCGTGGGCTTTGGCTTACAGCAAATCGTCGCCAACTTCATCAGCGGTCTCGTCCTCATGTTTGAGCAAACCCTGCGCCCCGGCGACACCATTGACATCAACGGCCAGATAGGCACCGTGCAAAAACTCAACATCCGCTCCACCCTCGTGCGCACCAACGACAACGTGGAGATTGTCGTGCCCAACGAGACCTTCCTCACCTCCCAGTTAACCACCTACACCCGCACCAACCGCCAGGTGCGCATGAGACTCCCCGTCGGCGTTGCCTACGACAGCGACCCCCACCAGGTGCGCGACCTGATGGTCAAAGCCGCCGAACGGCACGGCCTCGTCCTCTCCCAACCCGCCCCCAGCGTCCAGTTCATGGGCTTTGGCGAATCCAGCCTGAACTTCGACCTGCTCGTCTGGATAGACCAACCCCACCGCATGCCCCAAATCCGCAGCGACCTCTACTTCATGCTCTGGGACACCTTGGCCCAACACAACATCGCCATCCCCTTCCCCCAACGCGACCTGCACCTCGTCTCCGGCTGGGAGAAGCTGAACAGGCAACAGGCAACAGATAACAGATAACAATTGGCAAACGATTGGCGGCAACACCTCAGTCAGGCGCAAAAATCGGGTGCGTAAATCCAGCCAGGATAACTCCAGCAGTTCCGCCGCCCGGCTCAAACTAATCTCCTCAGTCAGATAGTAAGCCAGATGCCACCGCCGCAAACTCCGCCCCCCTTTCCGCCGCTGCCACCGCCACCACGCACCCGCCAAACCCCGCCCCCGTCATGCGCGCCCCATAACACGCCGGATGTCGCCGCGCCGCCGCCGCCGTCTGATCCAGCGCCGCGCTGGAAACCTCAAAATCATCCCGCAGGCTGGCGTGACTGGCATTCATCAACGCCCCCAACCGCGCCGCATCCCCCGCCCGCATCGCTGCCGCCGCTTCCAGCACCCGCTCATTCTCGCTGATCACGTGCCGCGCGCGTCGCCGCAGCAGCGGCGCCAGGTCGTCCGCCCGCGCCAGAAATTGCGCCATCGTCACGTCCCGCAGCGCCCGCGCGCCGAAAAAAGCCGCCGCCGCCTGGCACTGCGCCCGCCGCTCATTATAAGCCGAATCCACCAACCCCCGCCGCGTCCCTGTATCCAACACCACCACCGCGGTGTTTGCCGGCAGCTTCACCAACTCGCTCTGCAACGAACGGCAGTCCAGCAGCAGCCCATACCCCACCTGCCCCGCCGCCGACACCATCTGATCCATAATGCCGCACTGCACCCCCACCCACGCATTTTCCGCCCGCTGCCCCGCCCGCGCCATCGCCGCCGCGTCCCAGTCCCACCCCCCCACCGCCGCAAACGCCCGCGCCGTGGCTATCTCCAGCGCCGCCGACGAAGACAACCCCGCCCCTATCGGCACATCCCCCCCCATCACCCCCTCCCACCCCCGCAAAACATACCCCGCTTCCTGCAGCGCCCACGCCACCCCCTTCACATACTCCACCCATCCCCCCCGCCCCCGCTCCAGCCGCCCCAAATCCAGCGTCGCGCCCTCCTGGAAGTCCAGCGACCGCACCACCACCTGCCCATCCCCCCGCGCCCGCAGCCCAATCCACACCCCCTGTTCCAACGCCAGCGGCAGCACAAACCCGTCATTATAATCCGTATGCTCCCCAATCAAATTCACCCGCCCCGCCCCCTGCACCACCCACCCCGGCCCCTCCCCATACGCTTCCCCAAAAGCCGCTGCCACCCTTTCCGCCGCCGCCGCCCGATAACCAACCCCACCACTTCGTATAGTCATCAACATGCGCGCGCCCAATCCATTCCCCATTTCACCCATACCCATCGCCAAAACCCCCATATTCTAAGGCAATTTGCCCGCTCAAGCGACCATCCAGCAACAAACAGGGCAACAAACAAGTTCGTAGTAACGGCTTTAGCCGTCCCCAAATCATCGCGCCCTTCGCGTCTTCGCGGTAAGAAAAACAGTTCGTAGCAACGGCTTTAGCCGTCCCCAAATCTTCGCGCCCTTCGCGTCTTCGCGGTAAGAAAAACCGTTCGTAGTAACGGCTTTAGCCGTCCCCAAATCTTCGCGCCTTCGCGGTAAGAAAAACAGTTCGTAGCAACGGCTTTAGCCGTCCCCAAATCTTCGCGCCCTTCGCGTCTTCGCGGTAAGAAAAACAGTTCGTAGTAACGGCTTTAGCCGTCCCCAAATCTTCGCGCCCTTCGCATCTTCGCGGTAAGAAAAACAGTTCGTAGTAACGGCTTTAGCCGTCCCCAAATCTTCGCGCCCTTCGCGCCTTCGCGGTAAGAAAAACAGTTCGTAGTAACGGCTTTAGCCGTCCCCAAATCTTCGCGCCCTTCGCGTCTTCGCGGTAAGAAAAACCGTTCGTAGTAACGGCTTTAGCCGTCCCCAAATCTTCGCGCCCTTCGCGTCTTCGCGGTAAGAAAAACAGTTCGTAGCAACGGCTTTAGCCGTCCCCAATATACACGAGTAGCTTCGTGTAGTCAATAATTGAACCCGGAAAAAACACGATTCAATTGTCCCCCCAAACATCGTAACCACAACCCCATTAACCATTCACGAATTCACCCATTCACTATTAATCATTTTCCCCTCTCCCCGCCTGCTCCGGCAGTAACTCCGCCAGCCGCCGCACCATATAAGTGGGGCGAACAGGAGAGCGCCGCGCCGCCGCTTCATCCGTCGCCCCCGTCAAAACCAGCGCCGTATCCATCCCCGCATTCACCCCCATCATCACATCCGTCTCCAACCGGTCCCCCGTCATCAGGCAGCGCTCCGCGGGCAGCCCCAGCCGCCCCAAAACCGCCTGCGCCATATACACCGACGGCTTGCCCACCACCGCTTCCACCTGCGTCCCCGTGCACGCCTCAATCGCCGCAATCATCGCCGCCGCGTCCGGCTGCCCGCCGCCGGGGACAGGGCAGTACCGGTCGGCGTTCGTGGCGAAAAAGCGCGCCCCGCCGCCAATGGCGTCAAAAGCAATTTGCAGCTTCTGGTAATCAAACGTGCGGTCAAAACTGGCGATCACCGCCTCCACCCCCGCCGCTTCCGCCGCCAGCCGGAAGCCGCCCGCTGCCAACTCCTGGCACAACGACGCTTCCCCCACCACAAACAGGCGCGCCCCCGGCATTCGCTGCTGCAAAAAATCCACCATCACCAGCGACGAATTGACCACGTCTTCGGCTGGGGTGGGCAGACCCAGCCGCGTTAGCTTATGCGCATACGCCGCCCGCGTGCGCGTCGGATTGTTGGACAAAAAGACGGTGCGCTTCCCCTGCCGCCGCAGCCACTCAATCGTCTCCCCCGCCGTTGGCAGCAGCGCCTCCCCCAGATAGACCGTGCCATCCAGGTCAAAAATATAAGCCTCGTACAATCTGCCCGCTCTTTCCATACCGTAGGACATTTTTCCAAAATTGTCCCTTCCATGTCATTCCGAGTCCTGAGCTTGTCGAAGGAAGCGAGGAATCCCTACCCCGCTGGCAGGGGGGCAGGGGCGGGTTGCCAACCCGCCCTACGCCCCGCCGTCATTCGGTAGGGGCGTATTGCATACGCCCAATTGGGGCTTACATCCAAGCGGCATGATTAAAGGGACGCTCTCGCTTTTTGCCACCTATCCAGCATCCCCGGCAAATCTTTGGGGAAACAGGTCAAGCCGGACGTTTGCGCCGCCTGCCATAATTGGCGATCAAAAGTGGCAAAAGTAAACGTCCCTTTCCTCAAGGAGCAGTTCCGCCACTGTTTGCGCGCCGGTGACCTCGACCGTTGGCGTGCGCGGCGGTAATTTTTCGCCGCTCCAGGCAATCACCCCCGCCTGCTGTAGGGCTTCCAGTTGGCTCGCTGCGGATTGTTTGATCGGCACGATACGGCCTATCGGTTCGCCCCGTTCTGTAATGATGATTGTTTCGCCCGCTTTGACCAGCCGCAAATAAGCGCTGAACTGTCTCTTTAACTCTCGAATTCCTGTTTCCATTTATTTTCCCTCGCTTAAATGTAACTACAGTATAGTCAATGCAATCACATCAGGTCAAGAGCCATAGACCCGAAGGGCGGAGCGAGGAATCCCTAGGGCCCTGGCAGACCAGCACGAGTGGGATTCCTCAGGCTATCGCCTTCGGAATGACACGCGCAATACCTTTGTCATTCCGAGCCCTGAGCTTGTCGAAGGAAACGAGGAATCCCTACCCCGTTGGCAGGGGGGCAGGGGCGGGTTGCCAACCCGCCCTACGGGGGTGTGTCATTCCGAGTGAAACGAGGAATCCCTACGGCGCTGGCGGGGGAAGCAGGGGCGGGTTGCCAACCCGCCCTACGGGGGTGTGTCATTCCGAGCGGAGCGAGGAATCCCTACGGCGCTGGCAAGTTAAAATGAATGGGATTCCTCAGGCTGTCCCCTTCGGCAAGCTCAGGGTTCGGAATGACAATGAAAGGGCGTATGCAATACGCCCCTACAATTCCGCTTCAATGATCGCCAGCGATTCACGGGACGACTGCGTATCGGGGTGGTTGGCCCCAAGCCGCTGCTCCCGAATAGCCAACGCCCGCCGCATCAACCGCGCCGCCTCCCGCTTGTCCCCTTCATAATAAGCCAAAACAGCCAGGTTGTTGAGGCTTTGGGCCGTGTCGGGGTGGTCGGGGCCCAGCGCTTTTTCGCGGATGGCCAGGGCGCGTTCATAATACGGGCGGGCGGCGGCCAACTCGCCCAGCGCCTGCAGCAGGAAGCCGAGGTTGTTGAGGCTGCGGGCGGTGTCGGGGTGGTCGGGGCCCAGCGCTTTTTCGCGGATGGCCAGGGCGCGTTCATAATACGGGCGGGCGGCGGCCAACTCGCCCATCGCCCGCAGCAGGAAGCCGAGGTTGTTGAGGCTGGTGGCTGTCCAAGGATGGTTTTCGCCAAGTTTGCTTGTGTAAATTTCCAGAACACGTTTTCGTAATGGCATGGCTTTCTTGTATTCACCGATTGCTTGAAATAAGCCAGCCAAATCATTTATGCTTGTGGCAGTGTCGGGATGGTCGGGCCCCAGCGCTTTTTCGCGGATGGCCAGGGCGCGTTCATAATACGGGCGGGCGGCGGCCAACTCGCCCAGCGAATCGAGCAGCGCGCCGAGGTTGTTGAGGCTTTGGGCCGTGTCGGGGTGGTCGGGGCCCAGCGCTTTTTCGCGGATGGCCAGGGCGCGTTCATAATACGGGCGGGCGGCGGCCAACTCGCCCAGCGCCTTGAGCAGCGCGCCGAGGTTGTTGAGGCTTTGGGCCGTGTCGGGGTGGTCGGGCCCCAGCGCTTTTTCGCGGATGGCCAGGGCGCGTTCAAAATAGGGGCGGGCGGCGGCATACGCGCCGCGAAAATGGAGGTAATACCCTGTCTCGTTGCACAAATCAGCCAATCGCTTCGATTCCAGGCCCAGTTCAACCGCCAGCTCAATCGAGCGCACCATGTGCGCCAGAAATTGTCCGCCGTCAACCCATTCATGCAGCCGTCGCCAGTCTGGCAACACTTGATAAACCCATTCTAGCGCCGCTTCTACCCACGTTTGCGCCCGTTCCGCCCCCATCCGGTCACGGGCTACTTCTTGCACCAGCCGGTGCAGCCGCAGCGTCCCGTCCGCCTGCTGCAAGAGCGAGTACCGCTCCAGAGCCGCCAGGGCGTCGTCGCGCGCCAGCGGGTCGCCCAGGACGGCGGCCAGTTCCTCTGGCAGGGCGTCCGCCTGTTCCATCAGCAGCTTCAGGGGAATGTCGTCCGGCGCCAGGAAGCAGCAGAGGTTCAGCAGGTCGGCTGCGCCGGGCGTGCGGCGCGCCTGGGCGAAAGCAATTTCCCAGGTGGTCGTGATGGTGGCGTGGTAATCGTCGGGGGGCGTGGCCCGCTGCCATAGTTCCTGCCGCCGCTGGCGGTATAGGCCCAGGTAAGCGGCGGCGTCCAACTGGCGGCTGTTCATGTAGGCGGCGGCGTGTTCCAGCGCCAGCGGCAGCCGGCCCAACGCTTTCGCCAGTTCCGCCGCCGTATCCGCGTCAGATTGGTTCAATCTTGGAGATTGAACCAATCTCTCCTGCCAAAAAGCGACCGCTTCCGCAGGCGTAAAGACGTCCAGCCGCAGCGTCGCCCCCCGCGCCTGCCAGTGGGGATAGCGGGACGTAATAAGGATGCGCCCGCGCGGGTTGGTGGGCAGGTACGGGTAGAGGTCGCCCGGTGCGGTTTCGTCGGCGTTGTCGTACAGCAGCAGCCAGCGCTGCGGACAGCTATTGAGCCATTGGCGCACGGTCTCTACCGCCTGCGCCTGCTCCACGCCGTCCACCGCCAGCCGCAGCGCCCGCCCCAAAGCCAGGAAATCCTCCGCCAACGCCTCGTCCACCCGCACCCGCCAGAGGATGTCGTACTTTGTCCGCTCCTGGTGGGCGAAAGCCAGCATAAGCTGGCTCTTGCCCACCCCGCCCAGCCCGGTGATGGCTTGCGTAATGGTCAGCGGTTCCGGCGAAAAGTGGGCAGCCAGGGTGTGCAAATGTTCCACGCGGCCCACAAAATGGGGGTTGCGTGCCGGCAGGTTGTCAACGGGAAAGGTCAGGGCTGGCTCCACCTTGTCCAGGATGGTTTGCCCCCATTGGTCCAGCCTGGCGCGGGTTTGGGCGCCTTCTGCCTCGACCTGGCGCGCCAGTTCCGCCATTTCGGCGGCTAACGCTTTGGCAAACTTGGCCCGCTGCTTTTTGGGCGACTTTGCCTGCCATTTTTGCATGGCGGCCAGCGTCGCCTGCAGTTCAGCCGTCGCGCTCTGCTGCTCCGCCAGCAGGATGTTCGCTTGCCGCGCCACGTTTTCCAACAACAGTTGTTGGTAGGCGTCGCGTGCTGCCGGGTCTTGTTGCAGTTCGGCGGTAAAGCGCAGGGCTACCTGTTCGGGGGTCAACTGGCGCTGCAGAAAAGCGGCAAACGCCGGCGGCGGATCGTGGAAAAGGGTGTCCAACAGGGCGCGGCGCACATCAGCTACGGCCCTGGCCGCGGCCCCAGCCGCGCCTTCCGCCGCGTTGCCATCGCCGATCTGCTGCGGATTGATGACTGTATCATCATCATCCGCGCTCCCCAGCAGCACAGCTTCCCAATCGCGCATCCCGTCGCGACACCATTTCTGCTGGTGGGCGGGCAGTTGGCGATATGCTTCTTCCTGCAGGAAGGCGCTGACGGTCTTGTGCAAGGCGCGGCGGGAGGCTAAAGCCAGCGGTTCCCGGCGCAAACGCCCGTCAGGCGTCAGCCAGCGGTCGCGGGCTGCTTCCCAGCCCCGCCAACTCAGGTCAGCCAGCCAGTTTTGACTGACGCCGCCAATCAAGCCGGCCAGCACGGGGCTGCCCGCGAAGAGACCAACGGCTACGGCCGCGCCGGTCACGGCGATATTGAGTTTGTCCTTATGACTGACAGGCATTGGCCGCTCCAGCAAACGACAGACTGGAGACTGGCGCAGTCTCCCAGACTGCTCCAGTCTAACCCCATTCAACTGCGCCCATTATACGCCAAAATCCGCCGCCGCTGCCAGTCAATTCGGAAGGACAGTCAAATAGAAAGGGCGAATCCCTACGGCTCCCCCCTGTCATTCCGAGTGAAACGAGGAATCCCTGCCCCGCTGGCGGGGGGAGCAGGGGCGGGTTGCCAACCCGACTGACGGGGGAGCAGGGGCGGGTTGCCAACCCGCCCTACGGGAGTGTGTCATTCCGAGTGAAACGAGGAATCCCTGCCCCGCTGGCGGGGGAGCAGGGGCGGGTTGCCAACCCGCCCTACGGGGGTGTGTCATTCCGAGCGGAGCGAGGAATGACACCCTGTTATCTGTTGCTTGTTGCTGCCCTAGCCAATTTCCCGCGCCAGGTACGCTTGCGTCAGCTTCTGTTCCGGCTGCGCGAAGAACGGGCCCGCCGGGCCGTGCTCCACCAGTTCCCCCAGCCACATAAAGACGACGTGATCCGCCAGCCGCCGCGCCTGCTCAATGTCGTGCGTCACCAACACCAGCGTGTACTTTTCGCGCAGCCCGCGCAGCAGCGCCTCAATCCCCCGCGCCGAAATGGGGTCCAGCGAAGCCGTGGACTCGTCGCACAGCAGCACCTCCGGGGCCACCGCCAGCGTGCGCGCCAGGCAGAGGCGCTGCTGCTGCCCGCCGGAAAGCCCGGTCGCCGGCGCTTTCAGGCGGTCTTTCACCTCTTCCCACAACCCCACCGCTTGCAGTTGGGCGGTCACAATTTGCGCCAGATGCCCATTGCCCAGCCCATGAATGCGGGGCCCATAAGCCACGTTGTCAAAAATAGACATGGGCAGGGGAAACGGCTTTTGCGCCAGCAAGCCAATCCGGGTGCGCACGTCCGTCACGTCTGTGCCTGGATCATAAATGTTTTGCCCTTCAAACAACACCTGCCCGCTGACGCGCACCCGTTCGTTCAAATCCAGCAGGCGGTTGAGGCTTTTCAACAGGGTAGATTTGCCGCAGCCGGAGGGGCCAATGATGGCCGTAATCTGCCGCCGCGGGACATCTACGGTGATGTCCTTTAAGACGTGCTGTTTGTCGTACCAGACGTTTAGTTGGCGAATAGATAATGCGTACACGGTAGCTGTGCCTCAGACCGATGTTAACTGTCCGTAAATAACTTGACGATTGGGGTTCGTAGTAACCGCTTTAGCGGTTTGGACGGCTAAAGCCGTTACTACGAACTTGTTTCTGGACAATTACTTAATGTCCAACAGCCTGCGGAATGACCACTGATTAACGAATGACGTGCCGCCCCAGGCGGGTCATGGAGAAGTGCGCCAGCAGACTGATCGCCAGCACCAGAATGGTCAGCACCAGGGCGGAAGCGTAAGCGCGCGCCTGCACTTCGGGGAAGGGGGTGCTAAGCTGGAAGAAGACGGCCAGAGGCAGCGAAGCCACCGGACGCAGCAGCGATTCGGGCATGTTGTCCGTGTAGCCGGCGGTAAACAAGACGGAAGCGGCGTCGCCAATGCCCCGCCCAAAAGCCAGCAAGATAGCCGTCAGCAAGCCGGGGGCCGTCTGGCGCAGCAGCACCCCCAGAAATTCCAGGCGCGTCGTGCCCAGAGCCAGGGCTGTTTCGCGCAAATGGCGCGGGGCCATGCTCACGATTTCGTCAAAAGTGCGCGCCAGGATGGGCAGCACCACCAGCGCCAGGGCAATGATGCCCGCCAGCAGCGAAGCCCGCAGCCCCAGGAAGATCATCAGCGAAAAACCAAACGCGCCATAGACAATGCTGGGAATGCCCCACATGATGTCCAGCGTCAGGCGCACGTTGTTGGCTAACCGCCCGCCCCTGGCGTAAACGTGCATATACAGCACCACAGGAATGGCGATGAGGCTCGCCAGCGTCGTAGCCCCCAACGCCAGGTAGAGCGAGCCTACAATGGCGTTCAGGATGCCGCCGCCTTTGCCCAGGTAAAAGCCGCCCTGGGGCGACTGCGACACCATTTCCCAACTGAGCGCCCCCACGCCGCGCCAGGCAATGCCCAACAAAATCAGCCCCAGCAAGGCGGCGGCGGTGACCAGAAAGAAGCGCATTAACCAGGTGAAAAACCGGTCTTTCACTTTTCTCAGCTGTGTTCGTTTCATGCGGATCACCTCGCCTGCGCTTGCGTCAGGCGCACAATCACCAGCCGCGCCAGTATGTTAAAGAGCAGCACCACCGCCAGCAGGGCCAGCGCCGCCCCCATTAAGGCTGATTCATACAGGGGCACGGACATAATTTCGCCGTAGTTGTTGGCAATGAGCGCGGGTAGGGAGTAAGCGGCGTCGAACAAGGACGTGGGCATCTGGGGCACGTTGCCAATGAGCATCATAATGGCCAGGGTTTCGCCAAAGGCGCGCGAAAACCCCAGCACAATGGCTGCCAGGATGCCCGGCAAGCCGGCGCGACGCACGATGCACTGCGTCGTTTCCCAGCGCGTGGCCCCCAGCGCCAGCAGCGTTTCGCGCATCTCTCGCGGCGCGCTGCGCAGCACTTCTTCGGTCACCGCCACAATCAGGGGGAAGACCATGACCGCCAGCACAAAGCCGGCGGACAGCAGCCCGTAGCCGCTGGGGTTGGTGCGGGCAAAGAAGGGAAATACCTGCCCCAGGGTGCGATCCGACCAGGGACCAATGACGTCGCGCACCAGGGGAATGATAAACAGGATGCCCCACAAGCCGTAGACCACGGAAGGAATGCCCACCAACAGATCAATGAGCGGCTTTAAGGCGGCGCGGGCGCGGGAGGAGGTGTACTCTGCCAGGTAGATGCCGCTAAAAACAGCGGGGATGACCGCCAGCATCATGGCTACCAGCGTGACGGCTATGCTGCCGGCAATAAACGGCGCAAAACCAAACCGTCCGTGTAAGGGCTGCCACGTCTGCCCGGTCAGCAGTTCGTCCAGAGGATAGGCGCTCAGGATGGGCCAGGAACGGATCACCAGGGTCGCGGCAATGACGCCTACCAACAGACAGACGATGAGCACAGCGGTCCCCGACGACATCCGGGCGCAGCTATCCTTCACCCGCCGCCAGCGCTGCACGCGGCTGCCCCACGCAATTCTCTTAACCGCCGGTTTGAACAGGTGGGTATCTCGTGTCAGGTCCATCTGGTCGTTCCTTAGAATGGGTTCACGCGGAGGCGCGGAGGGCGCGGAGAAGATGTAGGGCATGCGCCATTGAGGGCGTATGCAATACGCCCCTACCGGTTAACCTGTTGCAGTGCTTCTTGCAGGCGTTCGCTGGTCAGGGAGACGTAGCCGGCTTCCGTGACAAAAGCCTGGCCCTCGGTCAAGACCCAACGGAAAAAGGCGCGAATGGCGGGGGAGGGTTCGCCTTTGGTTACCAGGTACAGCACGCGCGCCGGCGGGAAGGGGTACAGACCAGCGGCTACGGCTGCCGTGAATTCGTCCCGCGTATCATAGAAATCTTCGGCGGGATCAATCTGCCCGTTGGCGTTCAGGTCCAGGGGGATGGGGCGCAGCCCGGCAATGGGCTGCCCGGTAGTCTGGTCAAACGTGAAGCCAACGTTGTTGAACCCCACGCCAAAGGTGTCCTGGCGCACGGCTTCAGCCACGCCGGGGTCGCCGTTAACGGCAGTGCCGCGCAAATCTTCCTGGGCTTCTCCCCGGCTAAACAGCGCCCACATTTCGGCGGCGCCGGCGGAGTCGGAACGGGTGTAAACGTTGATGGGGTCGGCGCTGCCATTGCCTAAAAGCTGGCCCCAGGTGGTTATCTCGCCCGTGATCCAGATGGCCTGGGCGGCGGCGGGGGTAATTCCCTGGGCTAATAAGGCGGGCAGGTGGGGGTTGCCGGCATTCGCCGTGCCCAACACCGAGTCAATCGTCACGGGCACTAAAAACGCGCCCTGATCCAGTTCTTCCTGGCGCGGTTCGCGGGACAGCATGGCAATGTCTGCCGCGCCGGAGAGCATGTCCGTCATCCCTTTGCCCGCGCCGCCCGCCTGCACGTCAAACGAAACGCCCGGCGTGATGTCCTGGTACGCTTCCGCCCAAATCGTCATTAAGGGGAACAGGGCAAAAGCGCCGGAAACGGCAATGGTGGTTTCCGCTGCCGCGGGCTGGTCGCCGCTGTCTGTTGCTGGCCCGCCTGCGCCGCAGGCGGCTGAACTCAAGAGCAGCGCCGCTGCCGTTAACGCCGTGAAGAAAATTGTTCGTCCCTTGTGTTCATGTGTGCGCATACTTGCCCTTCCTGTTGCTTGCCTGCCGAACCCACGCCTTGTTTAACAAGATAGCAAAGAAGGGTAACAAACGGGGTAGCGAAGCGGTAACAAGGCGGTAACAAATACGCTGTGGGGTAATGAGTAGAGCGGGATTCTGCGCTGAAGACAGCGGCGCTGAAGACAGCGGCGCCGAAGACGACGCGCCGAAGACGACGCGCCGAAGACGACGCGCCGAAGACGACGCGCCGAAGACGGCGGCGCCGAAGACGACGCGCCGAAGACGGCGGCGCCGAAGATGGCTCGGAATGACACATACGGTGGGGTAATTT
>JAGVTM010000633.1 GCA_019136785.1 Chloroflexota bacterium
AAAGAACGCAAAGATAAAGAGAAGGTAACTATTCACCGCAAAGACGCAAAGAACGCAAAGATAAAGGGAAAAACTTTACGGTCGCCGCCTCCTTCGCGGTTAAATTCCACAGGGACTGTATAGTTACAAGAGAAGAACTTTGTGGTCGCCGCCTCCTTCACGGTTAAATCCCAAAGGGACTGTATTGTTACTATTCTTGTAAGAACGGGTTGCGCAGCCGTTCGTCGCCTATGGTGGTGACGGGGCCGTGTCCGCTGAGCACGCGGGTTTCATCGGGCAGCGTCATGAATCTTTCCCTGATGACGCGCATCAGCAGTTGGTAGCTGCCGCCAGGAAAGTCCGTGCGACCAATACTCTCCTGAAACAAGACATCCCCATCAAAGAGAAGGTGGTAAGCGGGCGCGTAAAAAGTGACGTGCCCTGGCGCATGACCGGGGGTTTCCATCACTTCCAGTTCAATTTCGCCTACTTTGAGGCGCTGCCCTTCAGCCAGGAGTTCATCTACGGGGGGCGGCGGGTCTACGTAAAAGCCCCACAGTTGAGCCATGGCTTCCGTCCTTTCCAACATGGGTATGGCTTCCTGGTGGGCAAAGATGGGCGCGCCTGTGAGCGTTTTCAGTTCAGCCAGTCCGCCCACATGATCGAAGTGGGTGTGCGTCAGCAAGATATGGGTCAGTTCCAGACCGTCATCATCTAGCTTCTGCTTGATTGCCGCTCCGTCCCAGGAGGGGTCTATGACGGCGGCGCGGTGGGTAGCCTGGCAGCCGAGAATGTAACAGTTGGTGGATAGAGGGCCTAGAGAGAGTTGGTAGACGATTATCATGGATGGTTGCAGCAGCTCATTGGGATTTCGCGGGGTATTGAGGTTTGAGAAAATAATTCGGCAAACAGGGGTGAAGACCCCCATCCCCCAACCCCCTTCCCCCTTGAGGGGGAAGGGGGCTTTCGGAGAGGGCGGGATTACCCGATTATTTTCTCAATGTCCAATACCCCGTATGTGGGTTTGGAGTCGAGGCTTTAGCCGATTTTTGCGAACATGTTCCAATTGTAACGGTCTGGGCGAATTTATGCACCTGGGACTCACATTGGAAGCGAAAAAGCGAAAAGCCCGATGTGGCAGAGGCGGCAAAGCATGTTATGATGGTAGTCGTTGAATTATCCCGCAGCCGGCATGGCAGCCGGACAACAGGATTGGGACGACCCATGAATCCAGGACACGCAAATAGTTTGGGGCGCTGCCGGCAGCAGCCATCTCACCGGCTGGTGTGGCTGCTGGCGGGCTTGCTGTGGCTGGCTGGCTGCCAAACTGCCGCGCCCGCCGCCACGCCGACCGTCAGCGGGCCAACTGCGCCATCTCCCACGGTAGCCATCATCACCACCGTTACGGAAACAGTCGCCTGCACCTTGCGCGGCCCCAGCCGGCTGCTGGCTTTCTCTGCCGATGGGCAATACCTGGCTTATGGTTACCAGGAGTCAACCCGCAGCCGCCTGTACTTGCTAAACGTGGGCAGCACAGTGGGAGAAACGGGGAGCGCGCCGAAGCTGTTGGCTGACGATGGCTGGGAGTTTGCCTGGGACCCCCAGGGGGAACGATTGGTCTACGCCGGGGCTTCGGGGCGCACGCTGACGCTGTTGAATGTGGATGGCGAGAAGATTGGCGAAATCAACGCCGGCTGGCAGCACGCCAGCCCGGTCTGGTCGCCTGATGGGACAACCATAGCCTTGCTGCACACGGCGCGCCGCCGGGACGAGGCAGGTCTGGCGGCGTCTGGCTTGATGTGGGCGCGGCTGGATGACCTGGGTTCGCCGCAAATGGCGTTCAGTTTGCAGCAACTCGGGGCGCTAAACGGCGGTTCGCAGCGGTTTAACAGCGGCCCGGCCTGGTCGCCCAACAGCGCGGAAGTAGCCATTGTGGCCGCGGATGGTCTGTTTCGGGTGGGGCTGGCAGGGACGGCGCCAACGCGGCTGACTGCCGCTGACATTTGTGCGCAGCATCCGTTATGGTCTCCTGATGGCGGGCAAATCGCTTTTCTGGCGGCGCCCGCCTTTGCCGATCCAGCCAACGGCTGGGGGTTGCAGGTGATGAATGCGGATGGCGGCGGTCTGGTGACGCTGGCAGCCAACGGCAATTTGCATCTGGAACAGTTCGCCTGGTCGCCTGATGGGGGGCAGATTGCGTTTACAGCCAGCGCGGCGGGCACGGAAGCGAATTTGTACCTGATCAACCGGGATGGCAGCGGGCTGCGGCAACTGGCAGTGCCTATAGCCGGACCGAAATACGTGGCAGCCTGGGCGCCTGCCGGCAATGGCGCTGCGGCAGCGTTGGCGCTGGTGGTGGGTAATGAGATAGGCGTGATTGACCTGAGCAGCAGCAGTTGGGCGCGCCTGGGCGTGCTGCCATAGTGGTGGAGGGGTGGTCAGTGGTCAGTGACCAGTGGTCAGTGGTCAGTGGTTGACCCGTTCTGATTTGGGGGGCTTTTGTACGCTGGCGATGGTTGTTACCGGCGGCGCGCCGAGCCCGGTGCGTTGCTGGCGGCGCAGGATGGTTTGGTATAAAAAGTCAGCCGTTTGCGCGGCGATTTTGTCCCAGGTGAACAGGTCAGCCAACTGCCGCGCGCCCTGACCCAGGCGCTGCGCCAGGTCTCGATTGGCAGCCAGGGTTTGGATGGCTTCCGCCAGGGCGGCGGGGTCTTGGGCGGGCACAAACCAGACATTTTGTTGGTGCACCAGTTCGGGGGTGGGGCTGTTTGGTTCGGTCGTAATCAGGGAGCAGCCATGCGCCAGCGCCGCCATTAACGTACCGCGGCGCAAGGATACGCCATCTCGATAGGGCATAACCATCAAGTCGGCGGCGTGGAGATAGGTGGAGACGTCGGCTGCCGGCACAAAACCGGTCCAATGCACCCGCGGCGATAAAGCCAGGTCAGCAATCAAGGTGTCCAGATGCGCCAGAAAAGCCTGGTTGGTGGCCGGGTCGCTGTCTCCTGTACGCCCGCCAATAAAGACCAGATGAGTCTGGGGGGGGCACTGGGCCAGGGCCGCCAGCAGTGTGTCAGCGCCTTTGCTGGGGTTGAGGAAGCCAAAATAACCGAGCAGCAAAGCGTCAGGGGGAAGCCCTAACTGACAGCGCAGGTCAGCCACGGCAGTGGGCGGCGGCGTCTGGACGGCAATATTGCTGCCAATGGGGATTGTGGTCACAGTCGCGTTGAGCGACTTCGCCTGCGCCGCGTCGGCGCTGTTCGTCACGATGACGCCATGCGCATAGCGGGCCATCAGGCGCACAGCCAGGGAGCGCAGCGGCCCGGCTTTGGGAAAGAGATAGGGTACGCGCAGGTCATGAAAGGTGACAACCGTCGGCGTTAACCCTTTCAGCCGCCAGGGGGCCAGATTGATAGCTGGATTGCGCATGTTGTAGGCTGCGGCCTGGTACTGAATATCCAGCACGTCCAGTTCCTCTTGCAGCGCCAGGTCTGCCAGGGCAGCAACGTCCCGCCAGCGCCAGCGGTGCGCCCAGGGGTAGAGGCGGGCATACGGCAGGATCACGGGACGCCGCAGGTCGCGCCAACTGCGCGCGCTCCTGAGCACCGCTCCTTGCGCCGCTCCTTGCGCCGCGTCCGGCGGGCGGGCCAGGCGGCTGGTGAAGATGGATATGTCGTGCCCCAAGTCAGCCAAAGCTCTGGCCAATTCCTGGGTAAAAGCGCCCACGCCGCCTTCCATAGGCGGGAATTCACCCGTTACCAGACCAATTTTCAGTTCAGGGATCGGCAAGGAATTTTTCTCCCCACTAATCATTTTCTCGAAGTGGGCTGTTTTTACCTGTCATAACCAGCGGGGCGCAAGCCAGAGCGCAGCACCTGCCAGTAGGCGTTAACCCGCTGCCAGCGCAGGTCACGACGATGCCCCACTATGCCTTTAGCCGCTTCCAGGAGTAGTTGGTAGAGGTAGCTGGTTAACAAGAAGAGGCGCAGGCAGAATGCCGGCACAGTCCCGTGAAACTTCTGTAAATAACGTAGTCGGGCGCGCTGAAAATGAATGTGTCGCGCGGTAACTGCCTGTTCGCTGCTCTTGCCTTCGTGGTGGATGATTTGGGCTGCCGGCAAATAAACCACCCGCCACCCCGCTTCCTTTATGCGGCGGCACCAATCCAACTCCTCAGAATACATGAAATAGCCTTCATCCATCTCCCCCACCTGCCCCACGACCTCTCGCCTGGTCATCAAAGCCGCGCCGACCACCCAATCCACATCGGCAGTCTCGCTGTCAGGTAAATCTAGCGCGTAGTAACGGCGCAAGAGATGGGGTGGCGCATAGGGCTGCAACCACGTACTCTCGAAAAAGGCTGTGGCCAGCGTGGGGAAACGGCGACGCGACGATTGCACGCGGCCATCGCCGTATAGCAACTGCGGGCCCACTGCGCCGACGTCTGGATGATTGTCCAGAAAGGTTACCAGCCAGGACAGTGCCGCGCCAATAACCTCCGTATCCGGGTTAAGCAGCATGATATAACGGCCCGCAGCGTGCACCATGCCCATGTTGTTCCCTTTGGGAAAGCCGACATTTTCCTGGCAGGCGATCAAGTGGACGTCGGGGAACTCCCGGGCCACCATCTGGGGGCTGCCGTCAATGGAACCGCCGTCCACCACAATGACATCCAGGCGCAAGTCGCCCCGCGCGGCAGCAATAGATTGCAGGCAGCGGCGCAGCAGATCACAAACGTTCCAGCTAACAATAATGATGGAGAGGTCAATGAGAGAGGAACGCGGCGCGGCGTGATGGTTAGAGGTAGACATCAGGTCATGGCGTTACAGATCGCGGCTAACCACGTAGTCAGCCAGAGCAGCCAGAGCAGATCGTTCTGCGGAAGAAGACAAGACCAGCAATGAGCGCCTGGCTTCGGCGGCAAAATCGTGGGCTTCAGCCAGCGCCAGTTGGATAGCATCTGACTCCCGAATAGCTGCCAGCGCCTGAGCCATCCGCTCTGGATCCCGCTTGTGCCCATTCAGCACGGCTGTCACCCGCCCATCATCGGGGTATCGCTCCAAAAAATAAAGCGTGGGTAGGGTAACCAACCCCTGCTGCAAATCGCTGCCCAGCGGTTTGCCCACCGCCGTCTCTTCGCCCACAAAATCGAGGATGTCGTCTACAATCTGGAAAGCCATGCCCAGCTTCTGCCCATAGTGGCGCATCTCGGCGATAATCAGCTCGTCATCCGTGGCTAGTACTGCCGCGGCTTCGCTGGCCAGGGCAAAAAGGGAGGCTGTCTTGGCATTGATCCGGTCGTAGTAAGCCTGCCGTTCCCGTTCGCCGCCGCGCCCTTCAAAAAGCTGGTTCAGTTCGCCGTTACAGATGGTCATCAAGCATTCGGCAAACAAGGACATCACGCGCACACTGCCTGTGGCGGCGGCCAGTTGGGCGGCGCGAGCAAAGATAAAGTCGCCTGTGAGAATGGTGGCCCCAGGCGACCAGGTGGCATTAAGCGTGCTGACGCCCCGCCGCAGCAGGGCGCCGTCAATGATGTCGTCGTGCACCAGCGTGGCTGTGTGCAGCAGTTCTACAGCGCCAGCCAAGTTGAGCAGGGCATCCAGCGGCGCATTTAGAGCGTCGCCTGTTAACAAAGTTACGGCGGGTCGAGCGCGTTTCCCCCCA
>JAGVTM010000185.1 GCA_019136785.1 Chloroflexota bacterium
AACTCGCCGCGACGCAGGTGCTTGGCCGTCCACAAGGTGTGATACCAGAAATCGTTTACCAGATTGTGGAAAACAGCCTCATCAGGCGGCTGCGGCTGAGGCGGCGTAATGGACTTGTTTTGCAGCAGCGCCCCCAGGTCATCTTTATCCACCAGCACACGGATGCCGCGATGAATGGTATCGGCTATGTTTGCCGGCACTTCCCCCGCCAACGCCCCCCGTAACGCCGCCACATCATTCAGCGCAAAATCCACATCCAGCCCGCCCGCAAACAACACCCGCCGCTCATAACTGCGTCCATCCGGCGTCATCGTCACAAACGTCAGCCACTGATCGCCAATTTGCCGCAGCCAGCCATCCGTTTGCCAATAAGGAGCTGTGTCGGCTGCCGCCAGAATCACGTCCAGGTCTGCCCATTCATCCGCCGCATGGTTCGTGCGCGCCCGCGAGCCAATCACAATGATCGCGCGCACATTCTCATCTTGCCCGGCCCAGGCCACAATTCGTTCGATTAGGCGAGTATAACCCTCATTGCTGTTCTTCATGTACCACTCCCATGATGGCGATTGTTGGCAGGCAGTCACCATCCTGGCTGCCTGCGGCTAATGCTTTCTACCATCATCATGCCAGAAAGCGCCAACAGCGTCCTCTAACTTTAGTTCTGTTCATGGTTATTGCCGCGCAGACCTAACCAAAGTTAGTAGACAGGTCATGGCTAAAAGGATTATCCTGTTTTGTAGAACTCGTCTGAGTTTGTCGAAGGATGACGCAGATTTGCTGTATGGACGGGTCATCCACTGACCACTCGCCACTCATCACTATTTTCGAAGGAGTTGTTATGTCAAATGGGATGCGGTTACTGCTGGCAGCCATGTTGGGCGTGCACGGCATTGGTCATATTCTCTTCCTGGCGCCCCTGCTCGGTATCGCTAATTGGGGACAACCAGGCAATTCCTGGCTGTTGGGAAACGGCTGGTTGACCCGATACCTGGGCGCGCTGATCTGGTTCGCCGTTCTCGTTGGATTCCTGGCGGCAGCAGTTGGTCTGTATCAAAGCACCGATTGGTGGCGTCTGGTAGCCGTCTATGCCGCCGCACTCTCCACGCTGGGACTCATCCTGTTCTGGGCCAGACCCACCACGTCGCCCATCATCTCGGCGTTACTCTTCAACCTGCTGGTAGTGGCTGTGTTGGGCCTCTTTCGTTGGTCCCCTCTCGTCCAGGCCGGCGCCAGCAGTTAACATCCCGCCCAGGCAAAACAAAGCCAGAAGCCGCTATATTGCCCAGATTTGTTTATTGGGCGGTGTGGGCGTGGCCCCACTGACCACTCACCACTCGCCACTGTCCACTATTTTAGAAGGAGTATTGAGATGTCTGAAGAAAGCAAGTTGGAAATCAGCCAACCAGATGAACCCGTCTATGAGCCGCATAGCGACCGGTTGGGGCGGCGACAGTCACGTCTGGAGCGTCGCGCTGCCCGTCGCGCTGTCCGCTATGGCAGCAGCGGCGGTTGGATAGTTGGCATTCTTTTAATCGCGTTGGGGGCTATCTTTATGATGCAGAATGCCGGCATCTTCCCCGACTTCGACAACTGGTGGGCGCTGTTCTTACTCATTCCCGCCGTGGCTACATTTGCCTCAGCCTGGAGCGCCTATCAGCGCGACGGGCGGCAGTGGACAGCCGCCGCCGTCACCCCCCTCGTGGGCAGCCTGCTATTTCTATCCCTGGCAGGCATGCTCTTTTTTGACGTAAGTCTGGGGATATTCTGGCCCCTGCTGCTCATTGTGGGCGGCTTGCTGATTTTGGCCCGGCCAAGATTGGCTGGCTAATGCGCTCAGGCCCTTCGCCGTCAGCGATGAACTTCATAGGCATAGAATAAAGGATTGGCGTAAACGCCATCAAACGTGGTCAGTTCCCCGTCAGGGAAGGCGGCCTGAACCTCCTGCACCTCCAGCGAACGCTCTGGCAGGAAAATAAAAACCAGGTTTTGCGCTGCCGGCAGCACCGTGGGAACTCCTGGCGCAACCACGTCAAACAAATTGACGTTGGGGCGGAATTCCGTCGCCAGAAACGTAATCGTGGGAAACTCCATGTACATGGCGGGCGGCCCGTGGAAGTAAGCCGCCCAGTTATCCCCTTCCAGCGCATTCAGGTAGTCGGACATCCGCGCCGCGATTTCGCTGTTGCGGTCGCCAAACCGATTCTCCGCGCGATATTGCCCAAAATAGAATGAAACGTCGCTGACGGCAAACAGCAGCGCCAGCGCCGCTATCCCCACCATCTGCTGGCGGCGGCTCAATTTCAGGCTGTCGCCAAACTTCTGCCCCATCCACGCCAACGCCGAACCCGCCAGCAGGCAAACGGCAGGCAGGGCAATGAGCAGACGATGGCTGGCGGGCGGCGTCAGCAGCAGCGCCCCGCCAAAGATGACGGTCACGCCCCACCAGACCAGCAGCCAGAAGTGGCGCGGGCGACGGAACTGCCACAAAGCCAACCCCAACCCCAATATAAAGAAAAGGGCAGGCCAGTAGGAGAGGAGGGGCTTGCCGGCATTATACGACAAACTCGTATCTACGCTGCCATTAAACGCCAGCGTCGCCTGCCAGAACTGCTGCTGCCAGATCGTCCCTGGCGACACATTCAGATTGGCTGCCTCCTGCTGCAACCAACCGTTCGTGAGAATATTCAGCCCTCTGGCTCGATCCATGAAGATGTCTGGCTGCTGGCGATAGAAAAGAAGCTGCGGCAGGGCGATCAACAGCGCCAGCAGCCCGCCAGCCAGGATGTGCCCACGCTGCGCCCACAAACCGCGTCCATCCAGCAGCAGCCAGATAATCCCGCCCACCAGCAGCATCAACGGAAACAGGTGCCCGCTGGTAAACCAGTAAACGGTCATTCCCACCGCCCCGCCCGCCAGCAGCCAGCCAAAGCGATTGCCCCGCGCCCGCGCCGCCAGCAGCGTCCCCACAGCTAACAACACCAGCAGCGGATCCCATATATTCGTCAGTCCCAGGCGGGAGTAATGGATGTGCGCGTGCGCCACGGCCAGCAGAATAGCCGCCGCCAGCCCCACTTCTCGCCCCCACAGCCGCCGCCCTACCAGGTAGATTGCCAACACCGTCAACGCCCCCACAAACGGAGACAACATACGCACCGCCAGCGCTGACCGTCCCAACAAACTGATAGGCAGCGCCATCACGTACAGCGACAACGTCGGATTGGTCAGCCAGCCGGTGGCAAACGGGTTGCGTATCTGCCCGCTGGCGATGCGCCAGGCGTCCAGACCAATATTGGCTTCTGTGCCATTGAGGATAAAGGGATGCTGCGACAATTCAAAGCCGCGAATGGTAAAGGCAAAGTAAAACAGGGCGAACATGACGCCCAATTCCCAGCGCGGTGTGCGTTTCAGCCGCTGCCACAGGTGCAGCCCTTCGCCGGCATGATGCAGCGCATACCCTGCCAGACCCACGCCGCCCAACCACAACAGCAGCGCCAGCGCCGGATTCTGGTCAGGCGGAAAAGGGGCTGTGACCTGGCGCGGCGCGAGTAGAACCAGCAAAATTGCCGGCAAAACCAGCCAGCGCCGTCGTGGAATTTGCCGCCAATCAGGCAAACTCCAGGCAATGCCGCCGCCTTCCGCGCGGCTCTGCCCTGAGCGCAGCGCCAGCAGCAGCGCCAGCAGGGATAGGCCAAAAAACCACAAACCGCTGCCGGGCGTTTCCGGCTGGCGGCTTAGGGCGGATTGGCCCCCAATTGCCAGCAGCAAGGCAACTGCCGTCAGCGCCGCCGTCAGCGCCGGACTCCGCAGCCGGCGGGGCGCGCGAATGGGCGCAGGCAGCGCGGGCTCTGCCGGCAGGATGACAGTTTCCGCCGCCAGCGGCACAACGGGCGCAACTTCTTCCACGACGGGCAGCAAACGCCCGCTGTTTAATTCTGCCTGCGTAAACGGCTGGGCTGCCGGCAAATGCAGGGCAATGGGGGCGTCGGCTCGTTTGCGCGCCACCATAAAGATGTAGGCGCCCGTTTCCGCCGCTTCTTCTTCATAAAACGGGCGCACCCACTGTTCAGTGCGCCGTAAGTTACTCTCCCAGGGTCCCAAAATCCACTGCCCGGTGAGGGCATGGCTGACAGCAGCGGGCAAGCCCTGCACATGCCCCCATTCCAGCGCCCGCAGCGCCTCCCGCGAAAAGTAATACTGCCAGCGTTCCACGGCAAAACCCGCCCGCGCCAGCCGTTCCGCCCACACTTCTGCGGCGTCGGTATGCGCGTGGCGCGAGATGCGGTTAAACAGAGCGCGATATTGCTCCGCCGGCCCGTCCAGCCCCAGCTTCTCCAAAAAGGCGGCTCCACCCAGATACTCAGTGAAAAGGTGGCTGGGCATAGTGATCAGCAGCCGTCCGCCCGGCCGGGTGACGCGGCTGATCTCATTCAGGACAGGCTGCACGTCGGGGATGTGTTCCAGCACGGAGTTGCTGACAACCGTGTTAAAAGTGTGGTCAGGAAACGGCAGTCGGTGGCCCGCCCCTTGCAGCACTTCCTCATACATCAGGCTGCGCTGCGCCTTTTGCAGCGGGCCCCACCAGGGGTCCAACCCCACGTCTAAAGGCTGGCTGAAGGTCATTTGGGCAAAATGCCCATCGCCGCAGCCCATATCCAGCACAGGCCCTTCAAGTTGGAATTGTTGGTAGAAACGGGCTTCAACGGCGCGCAAGAGGGCGCGAAATGCCGGCACGCTCTGCAAATGCCGCCACAACAAATCGCCATCCGTTGTCTGCACATCTCGTGGAATCAAAACCTGCTCTATTGTCATACCTTACTATTCCAGCATTGAGGTTAAACAAAATCCTGGATAAAACGATAGGTGTTCTTGAAAGATTCGGCCGTGTAGTTCTTGACGATGTTAGCTAAGGCGCGGCTCAACAGGTTCCGATTCGTTTGACCTGGTACAATGATGACACTCCCATGTTCACGACCAGCGAGGAACCACTCAGCCACTAACGGGGCAAAATCCTGAGCATTGCTGGTGAGTAAAATACGGCTTTGCCTGGATGCCAGCGCCAATACCACTTCATCGTCAGTTCCCGTAGGCAATTGGGTTTGTATCAGGACAGCATCAGCTCCCAGTTCTTCGCCTACCCTGATCAAGCCGCCCCATATATGTTCGTCGAGTAAAAAACGAGGCGCACTCATCCTGCCCGCCTGGTTATAAGAGCCTGGGCAGCGGGTGACAAAAGCGCCTTCAATTGTGACGCGACAGTTTCAGGAGTGTTAGCCTCCAATTCTGCTTCGATTTCGGCCTCGTGATCATAGTAATAAGCAATGGCTTCAAAAATGGCAGCCGGTGATAGGTGCGGTAAATCTGTACGAATGATCTCTTCGACTGAATGACCCTCTTTCAAAAAGGCCACCACATGGCGCACAGCTACCCGCGTACCGCGCAAATAAGCCTGCGGGCCGAACCGCGTCTGCTTCTGTTCAATATGAACAGTATTGCCCAGATGTAAACGAATTGCAGTTTCTGCCACTCGCGCTGGCGTTGATTGCAGCGTTTCAGCTTGCCGTTTCAACAACTGATAGATTTCTGGCGAAATCTGGATTGTTTCGCTCATAGTTGACCTCTCCGTCGAAAACAGTGAACAGCGGCGAGTGATCAGTAGTCAGTGGAGCCAGGCCCAAACCGCCCACAAAACCAGTCTGCGCAAATCTGCGAAATCCTGATTATTTTCATTCCTCTCCATTTTGCCGAGATTATATCCAGCGTGGTTGCATAATGCGACACGATTACATTTTGCCAGCGTAACTACGCCCGCTGCCACGCCGCCGAAGGCGGCGATGGTCTGTCGAAGGCAACGCCGGGCTTCGGCAGCTCAGCCTTCAACAAGCTCGGCCCACAAGAGGGTTGGTTTTTACATGCTAGATTGACCGTTAATCAGCGCATTCATCTGCCGCAGGCGCTCATAAGCGGCGGGTTCCGTCGTGATGGCGGGGCGCTGCCCCGCTTGCAGCCGCTGGTAAAGAGCCAGATATTCCCGCGCCGTCTGGTCAGGACTGAAACTATCCCCAATCAACTGCGGCTGGCGTACATACCCCTCCTTCTGGCGCAGCACCCGAATCAACGCCTCCGCCAGGGCATCGGCGTCGCCTATCGGAACGACCTCTCCCATGCCCGTCATGCTCACCGGCTGGCGCACGCCAGGCAAATTGCTGGCGACCACGGGCGCGCCATTCATCATCGCCTCAATCTGCACCAGACCAAAACTCTCCGTGCTGTTCAGGCTGGGGATCACCAGGCAATCCAGGCTTTGATAAAAAGCGGTAAACGTCGCCCCCCGCAGCGGCCCCAGCAACGTGTACACGTGCTTATATTTGGCGAATAAAGGCGCCAGCCGCGCCGCATACGCCTCCTCCCCCAACACATTCTGATACGGGCCCGCGTGCAGCACCCGCACGTTGGGGAAAACCACCAGCACTTTCTGCAGCGCCTCCAGCAAGAATTCCACCCCCTTTTCCGCCGCCAGACGCGCCGCAATGCCAATCACCGGGCGACCATCCAGGTTATGCTCATAACGAAACGCCGCAGCTTCGTCCGGCGGGCAGGCTGCCAGTTCCACCGGCGGTGGAATGATAACCAGTTTGCGATCCACATAACGGCGCAAAAATGGGGAGTGTACGCCATAATCCCGCGTATAGGTGACGACGGCATCTGCCAGACCGCCTGCCAGGCGGTTCATAACGCCTACCACCCGATCCACCAGGCGGTTAAACGCCCCCTGCGGCAGTTGCAAATCGCAGTGATAGGTCAACACCACTGGCTTACGGAACAAACGACCCCGCAAAGCCAGACCAGGCGCATCAAACTGCGGCAAATGCAAATGTACCACATCTGCCTTCCACGTTTCCAATGTAGCCCAATGTCCAAAAGTGGGCATGATCACGCCTTTGCTAATGCGAAACAGGACAGGGACGCGATGAATCTGCACGCCATCCACTACCTCGCGGCGCGGCAGCGACGTGTCATACTGCGATGTCAGCACCATGACCTCATGCCCCTGCCGCGCCAGCGCCCGGCTCAGCCGCTCCACGTAAATAGTCAGCCCGCTCATGTGCGGCTGGTAATAGGTCAATACCTGTAATATCTTCATAAAGCTTTTATACACCCCTACGGCTCAGACGGCGCGTCATGTTGACGACATTGTCCAGGGTGGCGCCGACGAAACGCAGACCGATGATGCCCAGGAGGAGGTTGAGGATAAACGTCATGGCATGATAGAGAAAGGCAAAGCTGGCGGATTGGGCTTCGGGTTGGGCTAACACCTGCGTCAGGGCAGCAATGACGCCCGCGTGGTAGACGCCCACCTGACCAGGGGAAGAAGGGGCGGCAATACTCAAGGCGGCGGCGCACACGACGAAGCCTGCCATGGCCCAGTCTGGCTGCAAGTGGGCGGCTAACAACCCCCAGTAGTAGGCGGCGATGACGGGTACCCATACCAGGATGCTCAGACTCAGCAGCAAGAGGGCGTCGCGCCAGCGGCTGAGACTGTGCAAGCCGCCCAGCAGGTCGTCAATGCGGCGGCTCCAGGCGTCGGTGGGCAAAAAGCGGATACGGTCGAGGATGGCGCGCGCCAGGCGGCTGGCGCGGGGGCGCTGGTTGGCGGCCAGGATGAGCAGGAAGGTAGCGGCGATAGCGATGATGCCGGCATTCACCGCCACCACCCGAATTTCTGCCGGCACCGTCTCAAACTGCGCCAGCGTCAGCGGCAGCAGCGCCGCCATAAACAACAAATCTAACACCCGCTCCACCACCATCGTGCTTACCCCCTGCGCAATCGTCACCGGCGGCACATTGCCAATCAACACCGCCCGCGCCACATCCCCAATCCGCAGCGGCAGCAAATTGGTCAGCATATAGCCAATGTTCTGCACGTGAAACACCTGCCCATACGTCACCTGGTTCCCCAGCATAAAGCGCCAGCGCACCGCCCGCAGCAGCATAAACACAATAAAGGCAACCCCGCTCAGCGCCAGGTATTCGTAGCGCGCCGTCAGCAGCGCCTGCCAGATTTGAGCGGGATCAATGAAGAAAAAGATGGCTGCCAGACAAATAAGGCTGATGAAGATGCCCACCCAGGCCCGCAGGGAACGTGAACTGCTGGTATTTTCCATAACGGCGGGATTATAATGTGTTGGCAGTAAAAGGTAAAACAAGCCCGAAAGAGAGGCTAAGACTACAAAAGTCTTTGAGACTTTTGTAGTCTGGTAACAACCAGGAGATAGTCCCATGGGTCAGGAAACAGTCTACGATCTGGAATCGGTCAATCTGCCGCGGCTGACGGGCAGAATGCTGCGTTTGCTGGCAGAAATGCTGGAAAATCCGCGCACGCGCTGGGTGTTGGGAGGGCGGTTGTTAAAAGATGCCGGCATCTACCACTTCCGCGCCACCCCCATTGACGAAACCCCCACCTACTACCCCCACTACCCATTTGACGGTTCTCCCGCCGCCCCTGACGCCCCCCCGCCAGCCCTGGACTCGCTGCTGGCTCGCGCGCCTGTGCCGTCTTCTCCGTTTGCTTCCGTTCGTGACTATGCGAATGCTTATCGCTCAGGCCAGACAACACCTGCCGTTGTCGCCGAACGCATCTGGCAAGCTATTGCCGGCACGGAACAGCGGCAGCCCCCCTTGCGCATCTTCATCGCCACAGACCAGGACGACCTCATATCCCAGGCGGAAGCTTCCACCCGCCGGTGGGCGCACGGGCAGCCGCTCAGCCTGTTTGACGGCGTGCCTGTCGCCGTGAAAGATGAAGTAGACATGCGCCCTTACGGCACTACCGTGGGCACGCAGTTTCTCGGCAAGACCCCCGCCACCCAGGACAGCACCGTCGCCGCCCGTCTGCGCGCCGCCGGCGCGCTGCTGATCGGCAAAACCAACATGCACGAAATCGGCATCGTACCCACCGGCTTAAACCCGCACCACGGTTTTACGCGCAACCCCTACCACCCCGCCCATTACACGGGCGGCAGTTCCAGCGGTTCAGGCGCCGCTGTTGCCGCCGGGCTCTGCCCGGTAGCCATTGGCGCCGATGGTGGTGGTTCTATCCGCATCCCCGCCGCGTTGTGTGGCGTCGTCGGTCTCAAATCCACCTTTGGTCGTATCAGCGAGTTTGGCGCAGCGCCTCTGGATTGGACCGTAGCCCACCTGGGGCCCCTGGCAGCTACTGCCGAGGACGCCGCCCTCTGTTATGCCCTCATTGCCGGCCCGGACAGGCGCGATCCGCATACCCTCTCTCAACCGGCGCCGACGCTGGCGGATTGGGATAACGCCGACCTGCGCGGCATCACGCTAGGCATTTTCCCCCCCTGGTTTGAACACGCGACGACGGAAACGGTGGCGGCGTGCCGGCAAATCCTGGATGGGTTCCGCGACCACGGGGCTGTCGTACGCGAAATTGCCATCCCCGAACTAAACCTGGCCCGCGTGGCTCACGTGATCACCATCGCCTCCGAAATGCTGACGGGCATGCAGCCTTACTACGAGCAGCACCACCGTGATTTTGGTCTGGACGTGCGCGTCAACCTGGCCCTCACCCGTCTATTCACCAACCAGGATTACATCCAGGCGCAGCAAATGCGTACCCGCGCCATCCGCCACCTGAGCGCTGCCCTGGCCCAGGTGGACGCCATCATCACCCCCACCACCGCCCTGCCTGCGCCTCCCATTCCCGCCAGCGCCTGGCCCGGCGGCGAATCCGACCTGAACCTGCTCACTGAGCTCATGCGCTACGCCTTCATTGCCAACCTGACCGGTCTGCCCGCCATCACCTTCCCCGCCGGCTATGACACGCGCGGGCTGCCCATTGGCTGCCAGGCCATGGGACGCCCCTGGCAAGAACACCTCCTCCTCCGCCTGGCCCACGCCGCCGCCCAATTCACCCCCCGCCAGAAGCCGCAAGTGCATTTCAATATGCTACTGTAACGTAAAGCGCCGGAGATAAGGGATGCGATCAAAATCAGCATCCTGGCTGACCAGATCAAAACAGTTACATTTGTGCATGGCAGCCAGATGCAAAGCATCCCGTGGTCGCAACCAGTGCTGCTGCATAAACTGGCCCATTTGCATAATGTCGCTCCCAGTAACATCCACCAGCGTAAGATTGGGGAAAGCCTGCAATCGCTGAATCTCAATAGCAATGCGTGTGGAATAGGTAGCAAGTAACCCGGCTTCATCCTGTCGTAGATGATCCAGCGGGTTGCCGCCATAATTGTCGCGAATGACAGCCAACAGAAGACGATAAGCCAGTTCATCAAAAGTCAGGACTGATGTGAAAGCCTGAATCCCACCCGCCTGCAAACGATAAAACAATTTCTTCACGGCATCAGCGTCAATGTTGCGCAACAAAGCATAAGGGATCATGGTATCCAGATAAACAGCCTGTCCATCAAAAACCGAAACTGGTTGAGTCATGCTTCAAATCGCTTCCAATCTAGTTCAGGCTCGTACTCGTCCCACGTTCCCTGGCCCAATGCGCCTGCCAATCCATCAACCAGATTTATTGGAGGAGACACAGGTGCCTGGGCGGTCAACACTTGCTGCCGTAAAACCTGCAATTCAGCGATAATGGCATCAATATGTTCCAGAATGATGGTGGAAAATGAATCATTGATCTGCGTTGTCATAAGCAAATACCTCTCTGACCCAATTATAGCATATAATACGTCTCTCTCATTTTTGCACGTCTTAAAAGTCGGGAGACAAGAAACCGTCTGTGGACGATAAAAGCGCGTTGGAAATCTGTGTTGTTGGATTAGGGCTGATGGGTGGGTCTTTGGCAGGGGCGCTGCGGGGGCATGTGTCCAGGCTGGTCGGGGTGGACCGGGATGGCGAGACAGTGGCAGCCGCATTGGCAGCGGGGGTGATTGATGCCGGCACAACCCACCTCACCCCAACCATACAAACCGCAGACCTGATCATCCTGGCCACCCCCGTCCGCGCCATCCTGCGCCTGTTGGCTGAACTGCCATCGGCGCGACCCACTGGCTGCCAGGTGCTAGACCTGGGCAGTACTAAAGGAGCCATTTGCGCGGCTATGGACAATCTGCCACCCTCCTTTGCCGCCATCGGCGGGCATCCCATGTGCGGCAAAGAAACCGCCGGTTTCGCCGCCGCTGCCCCCGGCCTGTACCAGGGACACACCTTTGTCCTCTGCCCCACCGCCCGCACCACGCCGGCTGTAACCGCTGTCGCCGCGCAGGTCGTAACCTGGATTGGCGCGCAGCTCCTGTTCATGTCGCCGGACACGCACGACCAGATTGTCGCCCTCACCAGCCATTTACCCTACCTGGCGGCGGCGGCGCTGATGCAGCAGACCGCCGCCGCTGCCGCCGCCGAAGCCCGCATCTGGCCCGTCAGCGGCGCGGGGCTGCGCGATACGACGCGGCTTGCCGGCACAGACCCCGACATGATGCTGGATATTCTACTCACCAACCGCGCCGCCGTGCTGGAAAAACTGCAAGATTTCCGCCACGGGCTGGCGCAACTGGCGGAACTGCTGCAAAATGAGGATGAAGCTGGCTTGCGCGCCTGGCTGACGCACAGCCAACAGGCGCGCCACACTTACAACACTTTCTAGTTTTCCAGAAGCGGCGTTAGCCGTTGACCAACCGTGAGGCTTGTCATGTATCTGTTAATGATGGTTTTGGACGATAGCACAAAACTAAATGAAGTGTTGCAGGCGTGGGGCAATGCCGGCATTGCCGGCATCACCATCCTGGAAAGCACCGGCGTCAATCGCGTCCTGAAACGCACCCAGGCCCGCCCCATGATGGCTGGATTCAGCCAGCTATTGGGCGCGCCTCCGGTTGGTCACCACACCTTGTTTGCCGTCATTGACTCCCTGGAACTGGCTGACGCCGCCGCCGCCGCTGTCGAGAACATCCTGGGCAACCTCAGCGCGCCGCACACCGGCTTGATTTGCGTTCTGCCCGTTGCCCGCGTTTGGGGTTTGTCCGCGGAAACTGCCGGCAACGCCTGATACCCCCCCATTACGCTCGCCCCCCCTCACGCCATGCAGCTCTCCCCCGCCCTGATCTTCCTGCTTACCTCCGCCGTTGTCGTTTACGCCGCCAACCAACTGGCAAAATACAGCGACGTCATTGCCGTTCGCACCCGTTTTGGCGGCTTATTTGTGGGCACCATTTTGTTGGCTGGAGCCACCTCCCTACCCGAACTCATCGCCTCCATCAGCGCCTTTCAGCAGGGCGTGCCTGACCTGGCTGCCGGCAACTTTCTGGGCAGCAACATGGTCAACATCGTCCTGCTGGCTTTAGTAGACCTGCTGAACTACCAGGTCCCCTTGCTCCGCTCCGTCGCCCTCACCCACACCCTCACCGCCGTGATGGGCATCCTCTTAATGACGCTTACCGCCATTTTCATCATGGGCAACCTCCCCCTGTCCATTGGCTGGGTAGGCGTAGACAGCCTCATCATCATCGCCCTCTACTTCGGCGGCGTCTGGCTGGTGCAAAAAGAAGGGCGCCTCATCCTGGCCGCTGGCGCAGAGACCGAAATCTTGATCGCCCCTGGTTTCCCGTCGCTGCGGCGCGGCTTACTTGGCTTTACCCTGTCCGCCGCCACCCTGGTGCTGGTCGTCCCCCTGTTAGTCAAAGCCAGCACCGGCATCGCCGCGCAAACGGGCGTTGGCGCCACCTTTGTAGGCACGGCACTGCTCAGCCTGGTCACATCGCTGCCCGAACTGCTGGCAGCCTGGGCCGCCGTGCGCCTGGGTTCGCCGGAACTGGCAGTGGGCAACTTGTTTGGCTCCTCCATCTTCAACATGCTGGCTATGGGCATCTCCGACTTCTTCTACACGCCCGGCCGTTTACTGGGCGCCATTGACCCCAGCTTCGTCATGGTAGCCCTGTTAGGCGTCCTGCTCACCTGCCTGGCAGTCATCGGCAACCTGGCGCGCATTGAACGCAAGCTCTTTATTATCGAGCTGGACGCGCTCATTATCATTCTGTGCTACCTGGCTGGCATGTACCTTTTGTATTTACGCGGCATTGGCGGCTGAATCTGGCTGGCGGTAAGCCAGCAGATACGCAAACGGTTGGAAACCCAACCTTTGGTAAAGGCGACCTGCGCGTTCGTCTGCGGCGCTGAGAAAGGCGGCAGACGCGCCCTGCGCAAAGGCAGCCTGCGTTGCCAGACTGGTCAAAACCGAAGCCAGACCACGGCGGCGGTAAGTGGGGACGGTGGCAACGCCGGCAATCTCTGCCAACCCATCATACGGCGTGCCAAACGAAGCCACGCTCGCTGCCTGCCCATCCATGCGCCCCAGAAATGTTACATTATGCTGCAGCAGCAAACGAAAACGCTCCGCCTCCGCGTCCGTAGGCAATTCATCCCCCACGCCAAAACCCCGCTGCTGCACCATCACCACATCGCGCACGTCAGGTAAGGGCGCGTCACGCCCCACTTGCGCCACTGTCAACCCCGTCACCGCCGGCGCACCCCGCCAGGTCTCCGGCGTACACAGCATAAAAGGGAAGCGCCCCTCCAACACAAATCCGGCAGCCTCAAGCCGCGCCCCCAATTCAGGCGCAAACGCTTCCACAAATTCAAATCGCGGCAGGCGTCCCCGCGCCGCGCACGCCGCTTGCAGTCCCGCCAGCGCCCCAGCCACATCCCCGCTCACCGCTCCGTCGGGGATGGCATAGTTAAAATGGGGAAAAGCATCCTGTGGATGGCAAAAAAGCGTAAACGGCGGCAGCAGCGTCACTTCATACTGCTGCTGCGCGCTGTGCCGCAAATACGCCTGCAACCGCTGTACGCCTATCATGCCCCCCCTTCAGTGCGCGGTACCCTCAATACGGCGGATCGGCTGGCCCTTCATAGCCACACATCCCAACTCGCGGCGAGTTGACCAATGGCGATGGCTCGCCATAATCATCATGAGGATGCTCCGCCGCATGATCATCGCACAACATGCCCGATAGACCACGCGCAACGATGCACTCCATACAGAACCAGGCAGCCGGCTGCCCACAAACAATGCACGTCTCCTCTGGCGCATTATTTCGCGCCATCAAGAAAATCGGATGCTTTGTCAGCGGTTTGCCCTTCCGTATGCCCACCATTTTCACCAACGTTTCCGATGACGTACCAAAATCATAGATGTGCGTCAGCGCCACATCTGGCGCGAAAACCTGTTCCACCTTTCTGAACATAGCTATCTCTCCGCCGCGCCAACCGCCTACAGAAAACCGGCTCAAATGTCCGCAGCATTCCAGCCAGATCGCCCGCAGGTATTGGTCCAGATCATTCAATCTGGCTGCGCCCCTCATCTCCAGGTGCAGCCAATAGTCGCCGTCCCAGGCATCTTGCACCTGCAAATGATACAGCATCTCCCTTTTGCTATCCCCCTGCTCAGCTTTGGCTATAGCCTGACTGCGCTCTGCGCAAGCCTCCAGGTGTCTGACCAACCCGCCTCTGGTCATCTCCCTGCCACAAAAAACGCATCTGCCTCGCGTCTGTTTTCTGCGCGTCATCTTTTCCTCCTTAGACCTCAAGCAGAAGCCGGTTTCTCATGGACACACCAGACCGTTGTCCAACAAACCGCCAATAGTAGCCAGCCACGCCTGGAAATCCGCGTCTCCTGGCGCGCACAAGCCTGTGCCCTGATACTGCAGCGTCGCCAGATGCAGTGCCAGCAAACTGGCGGGCAGTGCGCCCATCATAGCCGGATTCTCCGCCACGCTCAATTCCAACAGACTGAGCAGGTTGCCCAGTTCAGCCGGCAAAGGCCCGCTTAGCTGGTTATCCGACACAAATAACTGGAACAACTGCGTCATCTGCCCCATCTCCGGCGGCAGCGCGCCCGTTAACTGATTATACCCCAGCCACAAAGCGCGCAGCTCACGCAGTTGGCCCAACTGCGGCGGGATCGGGCCCTGCAGTTGGTTAACGGACAGATACAGGTAGTTCAACCTGGCCAGGTTGCCCAATTCTGGCGGGATGAACCCGCTCAGGCTGTTAACGTTGAGTCCCAGGAACGTCAACTGCGTTAGATTGCCAATGGTTGATGGTATTATGCCCGTTAACTGATTATTACTCAAGTCAACGCTCACCACATACCCATCAGCGCAGGTGATGCCGTACCAGGCGCACGGGTCGTTGGTAACCAGCCAGCCATCAGCGCGCTGCCATCCCCAGCCATTGGCTGCCAGATAAAGGTCTAGCAGCGCCTGGCATTCGAGCAGAGGCACAGCGCTGACGTCGTAGCAGTTATAGGGCAGGGGTGTTATCTCTGCCGGCACAGCCGTGGGCGCCGGCGTCTCTGGCGTAAACGTGGGCAGGGGGAAAGGCGTGGGTGACACTGCCGCGGCCGTAACCGTCGGCAGCGCCGTCACAGTCGCCGTAGGCATGAGCGTACTCGTGACCGCCGCCGTAGGTGAGACAGTCGGCAGCGGCGTCGGCGTGGCGGGCAGCGTGGGCGTGGGCTGCGGCATGATTGTCGGCGACGACAGTTCTGTCGCCGTCATCGTCGGAAGCGACATAAACGTTACCAGCGGAGCAGGCAAAGTCGCCGTAGCTGCTGGCGGTATAACCGCCGCCGGCTCCAACTGCTGCGGCAAACAGCCAGCCAGCCCCGCCAACAGCAGCACAAACAACAAGCGCAGGGAACGTCTGACAGGTATCATATTTCTCAAAGCCTCACTCATCCATTGTACGCTGCGCCCATCCACCCGCTAGATGCAAAGACAGCGCCCAACCTACGACACCCCACCTCCCCACTATGCCGCCGCCGCCCATCATGATAAAATCCAACCCATTCTGACCACCACTGACCACTCGCCACTCACCACTATTTTCGAAGGAGGCGACATTTGCGCGCTGGCATTGACACAGGCGGCACTTTCACCGATTTTGTCTGGTGGGATGGGCAAAGCCTGCGCATTCACAAGGAGTTGAGCACGCCAGACGATCCGTCGCGGACAGTTCTGGCAGGTATTGCCCGGTTGGCTGTGCCGGCATCTGCCGGCATCATCCACGGCAGCACCGTCGCCACCAATGCTCTGCTGGAACGCCGCGGCGCCCGCACCGCCCTCATCACCACCGCCGGCTTTGCCGACGTACTAGCCATTGGCCGCCAAAACCGCCCTGACCTGTACGCCCTCACCCCCCAGAAACCAGAACCGCTCGTGCCCCGCCGCTGGCGCTTCACCGTTGTGGAACGAATCAACGCCGCCGGCGACGTCCTGCAACCGTTGGAACTGGACAGCCTGGAGCCGCTGCTGGCGCAACTGGCTGCCGACCAGATAGAATCAGTTGCCGTCTGTCTCCTGTTTTCTTTCCTCCACCCCCACCACGAACAGGCTATCGCCCAGGTTATTCACTCCCGCCTGCCGCACATAACTCACGTCTCCCTCTCCAGCGACATCCTGCCCGAATACCGCGAATACGAGCGCACCAGCGCCGCCGTCATCAACGCCTACGTCGCCCCCCTCATGAGCCGTTACTTGCGGCGCCTGGCAGCCGGCGTCCACCCCCGCCCCCTGACCATCATGCAAAGCAATGGCGGCATTATTCCCGCCGGCGTCGCCGCCGCCCAGGCTGCTCGCACCGTCCTGTCCGGCCCCGCCGGTGGCGTCGTTGGCGCCCGTTTCGTTGCCGCCCAGGCGGGCCTGGCAGACATCATCACCTTCGACATGGGCGGAACCAGCACCGACGTCGCCCTCTGCCCCGGCCGGCTGCCCACCACCACGCAAGGCGAAATCGCCAACATGCCCCTCCGCCTGCCCATCATTGACATCCATACCGTTGGCGCCGGCGGCGGCAGCCTGGCTTACGTAGACGCCGGCGGGGCGCTGCACGTCGGTCCCCAAAGCGCTGGCGCCATACCTGGCCCCGCCTGTTACGGCTATGAAGCGGCAGCCCAGGAACAACAAGCCTTAACCGCCACCACCACTGATGCTAATCTCGTATTGGGCCGTCTGGATGCCGCCCATTTTCTGGGCGGCGCCATGCGCCTGCGTGAAGACCTGGCGCAGCAGGCGCTGCAGCAGCTGGTTACCGCCATGCGCGCCCCCTCGATCCACGCCGCCGCCTGGGGGGTGCTGCAAGTCGCCAATGCCACCATGGAACGCGCCATCCGCCGCATTTCCGTGGAACGGGGACACGATCCGCGCCATTTCACATTGGTCGCCTTTGGCGGCGCAGGCCCCCTGCACGCCTGCGATCTGGCGCACAGCTTGCAGATTCCTCGGGTGTTAGTGCCGGCATTCCCCGGCGTCCTTTCCGCTCTCGGTATGCTCGTCGCCGCCCCCACCCGCGATTACTCCCAGACCATCATGCTCAACCTGGCAGCAGGCGATCAGACCCCATCCTTAACCGCCGCTTACCATGACCTGGCGCAGCGCGCCCGCGCCGAAATGGCTGCCGCCGGCTACCCCCCTGAAGCCATCAAGCTGCAATGTCGCCTGGATATGCGCTACGCGGGCCAATCCCACGAACTCAGCGTGCCGGCCCCGGCTGACCTGAGTGACAAAGCAGCGACAGTTGCCGCCTTTCACCACGCCCACCAGCAGCGCTACGGTTACCACCAACCCGACGCCCCCACCGAAATAGTCACCATTCGCCTGGCAGCCAGCGCCGATATGCCCACCCCCAGGTGGCAACCCTCTACCAGCGAGTGGGAACCGCAAGAGCCGCGCATAGGCCACAAACACGTCTGGTTCCGTCCCGGCGCTCCCACCCTGACGCCCCTACTCGACCGCGCCCGCCTGCGCTCTGGCGACACCTTCAGCGGTCCAGCCATCCTTATCCAATACGACACCACCACCGTCATTCCCCCTGGTTGGCTGGGACAGGTGGTCCAATATGAACATCTGTTACTGCAAAAACTTGATAACTACCCGTCTCCAAATCAATGAGAGTTCTCACAGACGAGTTACAGCAGCGAGACCGTATCAATGTCTGTCTGACTAAAATCGCTGCCCTTAAACAGTAGTGGTTCACCGCTGATTTTAGCCAGCGCATAGGCAATAGTTTAGACCAGCCTGTTTGCCAGGATTTAGTGAGTTCCCAATGGACATCCGTTATCCCCCTCCCTACGACCTGTTCAGCCCTGCCTTCAAGCGCGATCCTTTCCCCACCTTCGCCCACATGCGCCAGCACGCGCCAATTTATCGCCACATCGCCCCCAACGGCATCGCCATCTGGTACATCACGCGCTATGAAGACGTGGCGGCAGTGCTGAAGGATGAGCGGTTTGTGAAGAACATCTTCAACGCCCTGCCGGCATCCCGCTGGCCCCACGCCCCCCACGCCCACAACCTCTTGCAGCTAATCAACCGCAACATGCTGTTTGCCGACCCACCCGACCACACCCGCCTGCGCGCGCTCGTCAACCAGGCATTCACCCCCCGCCGCGCCGCGCAAATGGTCCCGCGCATACAAGCCATCGCCGGCGATCTGCTAGACCAGGTAGCCGCGCAACGCAAAATGGATCTGATCGAAGCCTATGCCTTTCCCCTGCCCTTGCGCGTCATCACCGAACTGCTGGGCATTCCCGCGGCAGATCAGGCGCAAATGCGCTTCTGGTCGCAAGCCATCATTGCTGCCGGCAGCCACGGCATCACCTACAGCCAGCGCAAACAGCGCATCAAAGCACTGGTAGACTACCTGAGCGCCCTGTTTACCGCCCGCCGGGCGCAGCCCCAAGACGACCTGATCACCGCCCTGGTACAGGCAGAACAGGCAGGCGACCGCCTGACAGAAACCGAACTCTCCAGCATGGTGGCGCTGCTGCTGGTCACCGGGCACGAAACCACCGTTAACCTGATTGGCAACGGCGCATACACCCTGCTGACCCATCCCCACCAGCGGGCGCTGGCGCAGGCAAATCCTGCCCTGCTGGAAACAGGCATTGATGAACTGCTGCGCTTTGATGGCCCCGTAGAAACGTCTACGACCCGCTGGGCGCGCCAAGATGTGCTGTTTCACGGGCACCAAATCCAACGCGGCGACGTAGTGCGCGTTGTGCTGGCTTCCGCCAACCGCGACCCGGCGCAATTTGACCAACCGGACGACTGCTGCCTTCAGCGCGCCGATAATCGCCACCTGGCTTTTGGTCTGGGCATTCATTACTGCTTGGGCGCGCCCCTGGCCCGGCTGGAAGGGCAAATTGCCCTGCAAACCCTGTTCCAGCGCTTCCCCGACATCCGCCTACCATCCTCCGCCAGCCTGTCCTGGCGCTCAGGCGTCCTCTTTCGCGGCCTCAAACAACTCCCCCTCCTCTGGTAAAACCCTTTTACTTCCCTTCCTTTCTTTGCGTTCTTCGCGTCTTTGCGGTAAGAAAAATTCTTAGCAACTCTTCCTCTGCGCCCTTTGCGTCTCTACGGTCACTAAATCCTTTGCGCCCTTTGCGTCTCTACGGTCACTAAATCCTTTGCGCCCTTTGCGTCTCTACGGTCACTAAATCCTTTGCGCCCTT
>JAGVTM010000615.1 GCA_019136785.1 Chloroflexota bacterium
GCGGCTGGATTTGTAGCCGGTCTTCCAGCGTGCTCATATCCATGGGCGAGGCAAACTGGATCTGCACCCCTCGTTGGTAGCGATCTGCCGTGACGCCGTTGCGCGGGGTCACGTTGGTCACCCGCGGCAGCGGCACAGTAGTCACATTGCTGCTAAACGTGGCCCCAATTGTGGCCTGCCCGCTGGCGGAACGCGCCGACGGCTCAATCGCAAGCTGGTAATTGACGCCCAGGTTTAACCGGTTTTGCGGGCGCACCAGCGCCATGCGACTGTCATCTGACCAGTCAAAGGTGACGGCGGTACTGGGGGTCAATCTGGTAACCGCTTCCACGCTGGCCCGATCCATGGGCATGTTAAAGGTAACGGTGAACGGGTCGGTGGGAATCATGTTTTGCGTCCCATCGAAGGGTTCAATGCTCACCACCGTTGGGGAAAGGGTCGTAAACTGGGACGTCACGTTGTCCGCCAGCACGCCGCCCGTGATGTCTGTCAGGCCAGAGGGGACGCTGATCTGGTAGGTTGTGGCCCCCGCTAGCGGTTCGTCGGGCGTAAAGCGGTAGATGCTGGAGGAGACCCAGGTTCCTGTGCCGGCAACGGCAGGCTGAATTTGCAGCGGCTGCGGCAAATCCGCTTGCTGGCTGGTGGCTACCACCGGCACGACGGGGCGGTTGAAGATGACGGTTATAGCTGCATCCGCGTCTACTTCCTGGGTTCCGTCTGCCGGCAATATCTGGCTCACTTCCAGATAGCCCACCGTTTCCAGCTTCAGATCAACGGACTGGCGCAGTGGCTGCCCATTGACGCCGATAGCTGTGTCGCTAATGTTCACCTGGTATTTGCTCTGGCGCGCCAGTTTGGCCGCCGGTGTGAATACCACCGTGTCCGGGCGCGGCCAGGTGAATTGGCCGCTGACCGCCTGACCATCTTCTCCCTGCACCAGGAAGGCGGATTCTACCGAACCCTGATCCATAGGCTGGTCAAATCGCACCGTAATGGCCCCGTCCAGCAACGCTTCTTCGCCTGCTGTGGGGCTGCTGTAAATAACCTGGGGACTCCAGTTGATGTCTGCGGCGGGAATGCCGGCAATTGGCGTCGCCGTCGCCGCCGGTCTGGTTGGTTCGCTAGTGGCTGGCTTGCCAGCCGTTTCCGTGGGCACAACAGCCGTTGGTACAACTGTTGGCGGCTGTTCTTCTTGCCGGCGGCATGCGCCCAGCGCCAGCGCCGCCAGCAGTGCCATAAGAAAAATTGAGTAGAGGGTTTTGGTACGCATTGAACTGTTCTCCGCGAGTTTCAAGTTGAAAAGTCGTCAAGCCTTTGTGGGGCGTATCTGGCAATCTAAAAAACGCTGCCCTGCCAGAGGCAACTGGCGTTGCCCAGCAGTGCAGAATAGCAACATTATAGCAGGTTGCTATTTATAAGACGTTGGAGACAGCTTAAAGGTTCCTCCCCCAGGCTAAACAGATGACATTTGTCATGCAAACCACACCCAT
Organism: Chloroflexota bacterium; assembly: GCA_019136785.1. GTDB lineage: Bacteria > Chloroflexota > Anaerolineae > Promineifilales > Promineifilaceae > JAGVTM01. The sequence continues at coordinate 1,491 of JAGVTM010000615.1, forward strand.
GCCCCGTGTCATTCCGAAGGCGATAGCCTGAGGAATCCCTACCCCCTCTAATCGCAGCGCCGTAGGGATTCCTCGTTTCACTCGGAATGACAAATTCTTCCACCGTGTCATTCCGAAGGCGACAGCCTGAGGAATCCCTACCATTTTCGCCTGCCGGCATCGTAGGGATTCCTTCTTCCACTCTCAATGACAGCTTTATGGCACGCTGTACCCGTCAAAGAACACCAGACTGCCGCTGGCATTGGGGTTATGCGTACCCAGCGCGACAATTTGCACCGAATGGGGTCCATTGGATAGTCCGCCGACTGTTTCCAACGCCTGGAACTGCCAGGTGGGGTTGTAATTGTCAACCACCGCCACGGGACTGCCATCCACCAGAACCGCCCCCTGCCCGCACATAGCGCATTTAGCCGTGATCCAGGTAAACTGCGGCCCGTTAATCGTGAAGCGCACGGTCGCCCCAGCCGTCGCCGACAGGCGGGCGCTGCCGTTGTACGCTGCCCCCACCACCAGACCGCTCCACCCTCTGTAGATCACGCCCGGGTTCTTGTCGTCAATCGTGCTGCCGCCCGCCTGCAGACCATCAAAGCGAACTGCTACACCGCTGGAAGCCGGATTCTTTTGCCCGGAAGCGGCAAACACAACCGTGTGCAGCGTATTGGGCAGCCCGCCGTAGGCCACAGGCACGTTGCACGCTGGCGCAGGCGCGTACAGGTCTAATATCCCCTGGAAAACGCCATCAATCAGCGGCAGGGCGATGCCCAAATCAGGCCCCTGACACACCAGCAGCGTCACACTGGCGGCTGCCTGGGTCGTGCGATAGGCTAACCATTGGTTTTGCGCCGAGGCAGCGCGATAACCGCCGCCCACAGCGCCCGCTGCCTGCCCGCCAGACCAGCCATCGTACTGCACGGTATAGCTGACATCATCTACCACGATGGGCGTGGCGGTGGGGGTAGGCGTGGGCGTGCAGGGGACAGGCGGGGTCGGTACGGGCAGCACCTGGGACAAAATGTTGTTGCCTTCATTACTTTCCGCCACCACGAAGGTGGCATCCACCACAGTCACGTTGGGGTCGGGGAAGGTGTTGTAGCCGGGGAAGAAGAGGCTGGTAGACGCGCCTGCCGCCAGGCCGCCCGTGACAGGCTGCTGCGCGCCGTTGACATCTACGGCGAAGGCAGGGGCGTTGGCTGTGCCGGCATTTTGCACCCACACCCGCACCCCCAAATTATCGCCCGGAATCAGGCAGCCCGGGTTTTCCAACTCAATCGCCATAGACACGGGTATCAGGTCAGGCAAACTGCCCATCGTCGGCGTGGGCGTCGGCGTGATCGCCCCAATTTTAGCCCCGCCATGAATGGCAGCCGCATCAATGCCATCCACGCTCAAACTCACAATCTGCCCCGCCCCATTTACCGTCACAATGGGGCCCGTGCAGCCGGCGCCATCGGGCGTCAACTCCCCATGCGCCACGTCGCAATATTGCCCGGCCGCCATGCTCGTCTGGAAGGTCTGATTTAAGGGGTTGGCGCTGCGATTAATCACCACAAAGCCGGCATCGCCGCGACCAAAGGCAATCTGGTCGTAGCCATTGTCCCACCAGTCAGACACGTAGAAATTGCTCGCCGTGTAGTTGTGGAAGCCCACCATGTTGGCTGTGCCTGTCCAGCGGTGCTCGCATACCCAATCCACCTGGTTGCAACCCGTTGGATTGCCGCCGCCATCGTAGACGGACTTCGTATCGCCGCCGCCATTGGTAGGCGGCCCCGCGTCGGGATTGGTGAAGTAATAGCTGGACATCACCTTGGGGTAGCCATACGGGTAAGCCAGGGCAAACACGGTGGCAATCTGGTACAGGTTGCCGTCCTTATAGGTGAGCGTATTGCTGCCGTGCCGCTGGTTATCGTGATTGTCCACAAACACCACCGCGCCGCTGCTGGGCAGCCACCAGTTTTCCAGCCCTTGTAGCGCTTCAATCGGCCCAAAGCGGAAGCGGTTGGCGATTTCCTGCGTGTAACGGAACTCCGTCACGTCCCCATTTTGCAGATAGTTGCTGCCATCCGTCAGACCATCTTGAATCACTTCCTGGAAGATATACGGGCTGCCGCCTACCAGGTTGAGGATGGTGTGTAGTTCATTGGTGTTGGTGTGCTTGGCGGCGTCAATGCGGAAGCCGCCCACGCCCAGGGCGCCGACCAGATCATTCAGATAGCCGGCAATCTCGTTTTGCACGTAGCTTTCGGCGGTGTCCAGGTCGTCCAGCCCTAACAGTTCGCAGCTTTCCACTTCGTAGGCGTCGCCCCAATTGCTGATGTTGTGGTTGCAATGGTGGCTGGAGGTGGGATCCATATGGAAATCTTGCAGACTATAGAGACCCGGTTCGGTGGGGTAGGTAGCCACGTTATCCGCTTCGCAGATGGGCGTGCCGGCAGAACCCGTGTCGCACTCATCCGGGTTCAGCCCGCTCATATGGTTGATGACCGCGTCCACGTAAATGTCCACGCCCACCGCCGCGCAGCGGGCTGTCATCTCCTCAAACTCCGCCCGTGTGCCGCTGCGACTCTGGATCAGATAGCTAACCGCCTGGTAACGCTGCCACCAGGGGTAGTTCATGCCTTCAATCACGCGATGTTCCATGGGCGGCGACACCTGTACCGCGGCAAATCCCTTCGGCCCCAAGAAGTTCTCGCACTCTTGCGCCACGTCGCTCCACTTCCACTCAAACAGATGCACCATCACCGTGCGCTCCGGCGCGTTGGGGTCAGGCGTAGGCGTGATCGTTGGCGTGGGCGACGGGCCGGGGGTGGGGGTGTCCGTTGGCGTCGGCGTAATGGTTGGCGTCGGCGTCGGGCCATTAAACTGCACTTGCAGCATCCCGTTGCCCCCTTGCTGCCAGTAAACGCTGCCATCCGTTTCGTCTGTGCAGTTGCCCGTGAACTCGTACAGCCCCGCATTAGGCGCAATCGTGACCATGTACTCGTCGTTGTTGCCAATGTCCACGTTATACGTCATAGCTGAATCGGTGATGTCATACCAGGGCCCGCCAAAGCTGTCTACCTTTCCCCAGTGCAGCGTGCAGTGGATGTTGGCGCCCTGGCCCGGCGGCTCCGTCACGCCTGCTTTGTACACCTGCAAATAGACGGTGAACGGCTCTCCCTGGTTAACGGTGGTCAAAGAGCCGCCTGCGGGATACATATTGCCCACCCAGCCCAATGAAGCCAGCGAAGGGCGCGCGCGAAACAACAGAATGCCTGTCAGGATGAAGAGAAGGAGAAAGAGAGCGGGTTTGCGCCAGCGCAGGCGGACGCGCCCGCCGCCGGTATGGACAGGGTCAGCGTGAAAAGACATGGTTTTACTCCCGTTGTACTATGGGTTCCACCGAGAACGCGCTGTCTCCCCACCGCAGCCTGCCTTTCTCGCTGAAACGCCGTTGAAGGTGTGTGGGCTGGTGCCCAAATGCCGGCAAACACCCCCTTTTGTTTGCCAGGTCAATTGTTGACCAGTCAACAGAATTGTAAGCAGCGAAGGGGGAACTGTCAACCACCGCACCCTATTTTTGACCAGATTGTGATTTCCGTCGCCATCTCTGGCGCTTTTTGTCACTTATCAGGCCAGGGCAATCCCCTTAGCATAAACGATGGGGTGACGGCCCTTGCTTTTGCGCAAGCGAACGGGGAAAACGACCCAAATTGAGCCGCCCAGCCCCCTATTGGAGGTAAGAATGAAAACACTCGTTGTTTACGACTCGTTATATGGCAACACCAGGATCATTGCTCAGGCAATTGCGGGCGCGATGCCCGGCGACGTGCAAATGGTGCATGTGAAAGAACTGGATGTTTCTCAATTGCGCGGCTATGACCTGCTCATCGTGGGCGCGCCCACCCATGGCGGCAGACCTTCGGACGCCGTCAAGGGTTTGCTGCAGCGCCTGTCCGCAACGTCGCTTGCCGGCATCAAAGTAGCCGCATTCGATACCCGGCTGCCCTGGGGCATTCTCCGTTTATTTGGCTTTGCCGCCCCTAAAATTGCCCGCAGTTTGAAAAAGAAAGGTGGGCAACTGGTATGCGCCGCCGCCGGTTTCCTGGTCGTGGGCAGTGAA
>JAGVTM010000442.1 GCA_019136785.1 Chloroflexota bacterium
GAAACGAGGTACATGCCTGGTTTTTTGAAGGGCACACGGGGGATGAAGTCAGTGTGCTGGTGACGCCGCTGGGGGACAATCTGGACATGGATATCTGGCTGCTGGATCCGCTGGTGCACCGCCTGGCGCAAAAGGATGAGAATCTATCGGGGGAAGGGGAAATGATTGAGATGACGCTGCCAGTGGATGGCCTTTACGCGGTGATGGTGCGGGAGTTTTTTGGCGAACGCGGGGAGTACGAGATTTCTATTACGGCTAAAGGGTATGACAATCTGGAAGATGCGGGGGGCATTGATTATGGGCAAACGGTCACCGGGACGCTGCTGCCTAGTAAGGGAGCGGTGTGGCATTTTGCCGGCACAGCCAACACCACGATTGAACTAACCCTGACCCCCGGCGATGCTCGCGGCGACCTGGTGCTCATTTTGCTTGACCCAAACGGGGAAGAAGTCGCGCGGGTTGATCTAAATCTGGCGGGCGAACCGGAGCAACTGCGTACTTTTAACGTTACCAGCGACGGCGATTGGACAATCGTCATCAAAGAGTTTTTTGATGAAGGCGGCCCCTACCAACTGACGTTAATACGCCTGGAGTAGAGCGGTTCCTGGAGAGCGTCCACCTGCTCCTGATTGTCCAGGCGGCTGCCCGTTATCGCTGCGCCTGTTCGCGCAGGGCGTAAACGTCTCGCTTTCGCCAGCCAGATTCAGCGGCTACAGCAGCGGCGGCTTCTCTATGCCCCAGGCCCGCGGCAATTTTCTCAGCCAATCTGGCGCGGATGGCGGCTTCATCCCAATCGCTGGCGGCGGGGGGCGCGCCAGCCAACACCAGGGTGAACTCCCCCTTGATTTGTCCTGTGGCAAAATGCTGCCAGGCGGCGCTCACGGAGCCGCGCCACAGCTCTTCGTACAGCTTTGTCAATTCCCGGCCAATACATAAGTCGCGGTCGCCCAGCGTTTGCAGGATGTCGTGCAGCAGATCCAGCAGGCGATGTGGGGCTTCGTAGCAAACGAGAGTGAAAGGTAGGAGCGCCACGTCTGCCAGGGCTGCCTGGCGGGCGCGGCGGCGGCGCGGCAGGAATCCCAGAAAGAGGAAGTTGTCTGTGGGCAGACCGCTGGCTACCAGGGCGGTGACGACGGCGGTGACGCCGGGGATGGGGATGACGGGAATGTGGGCGTCCAAAGCTGCCCGCACCAGGCGGTAACCGGGATCTGACAGGCCGGGCATGCCGGCATCCGACACCAAAGCCACATCCTCTTGCTGTAAACGGGCCACTAACTGCGCCAGCCGCTGCGGCGTGCTGTACTCATGATAGCTCAGCATGGGGGTGGCAATGTCATAATGCTGCAGCAGCCGCCCCGTGTGGCGCGTGTCTTCGGCGGCGATCAGGCGCACCTCTCGCAATATGCGCAGCGCCCGCAGCGTGATGTCTTCCATATTGCCAATAGGCGTGCCTACCAGGTACAGCGTCATGGATGGCTAATGATTTTGCACAAACAACATCAACAGCAGGTTGTCGTTGCAACTGGCGCGGGTCTGTACCTGATACACCTGGGAGACTGGCGTGCCCGCCGTCGTTTCCAACTGGATATTGTAGCTGCGGATGATGGGCGAATCGAAGACAAACTGCTCCCAGCCAGAGGGCCCATAAGCGGGCGCCGTGCCTGTGGCCACGCGGGCATCAATGCCGCTTTCCCAGATGTGCACCTGGTAATTGCCGGCAGGAACCGGGTTGCCGCTCAAATCCACCACTTCGCCCGCAATCCCCAGCCAGTTACAGCCAGCGTTATTGGCGAAGTTGCGCAAATAAATGGGGCTGTCAATGGACTTGGTAAAGAGAAACGGCGAACGGGTGTTGGTGGCTGTGGGCGTAGGGCCCGTGGGCGTAACGGTTGGCGTTTCGGTGGGTGTGGGGGTGGGCGTGCGCGTGGGCGTGGCGGGCGGCAGGGTGGGCGTAATGGACGGCTCCAGGGTGGGACGGCGCGTGTTGGTCGGCGGCGGCGTATCGCTGGGTTCCAGCGGCGAGGCGGTCCAGGTGGGCTGCAAACGCTCTGGCGCCACGCCTGGCGTGACGGTGGGCACATCAGCCAATGCACCCACCGTGGGCAGGGGCGGCTCTTCGCGCGGCGGTATGAAGCGGGCGAGATCCAGTTGGCCCCCTGACCATAGGATAACGGCTAGAATGCCGGCAGCAATCAGCACAGCAGAAGCCAGCACCATGACGGTCAGCACATTCAGGCAGCTAAAGCCGCGTCGTCTCTTTTGTCGTCGGGATTGTCTTGTTTTAGCCATCTGTCGTAACTACTAAGCCCCGCTGGAATTTCACCGCAAAGACGCGAAGAGCGCAAAGAAAGGTCAGGGAATCTTTACGTCCTGGCGGTAAGTAGCATCTGTCTTCGTCTACTGGCGCACATGCGCGTCCACTCTTACCCATCTGTATCCACATAGCGGACAATGTCTGCCTGCTCCCACAACGTCTGCAGCCAGGCTTCAAATGTTTCTTGCAGCAGCACCGCCCGCTGCTCCAGCGAGAGCGCCCGCTGCGGGTCTTTCTCCAACACCTGAATAATGTAATAGGTTGGGCTGCCGTCGCTGCCGGCGACGCTGATAATGTCGCTGACCTGATTGACATCCAAAGCAAAAGCGGCCTGTTCCACATCCGGCACAAGCAACGTGCCTGGCGGAAAGAAGCCCAGGTCTCCCCCATTTTCCCCCGTGAGACGATCTAATGAGTTCTGCCGCGCCAGTTCGCCAAAGTCAGCACCAGCCTGGATTTGGGCTAACAGCGATTGGGCCAGGGCGGCGTCGCTCACTTGTATGTAGCGGGCGTGGACCTGGGGCACGGCAAAGGGCACATCGCCAGTCACCTCTGTTTTTATTTTTTCGGTGAGCATTTCCATGGCCAGGGCGGTTTGAAATTCAGCCTCCGTCCATTGATTGGCTTGCAGCCATGCCTGGAAGTTGGTTTCATTACCCACAACCGCTTTTAGTTCCGCCAGTTTTTGCGCTGCCATGTCAGGCGTAATGGCAATATTAGCCGCGGCGGCAGCCTGGGCAATCAGGGTCTGCTCAATGAGGGTGTCTAAAACGAGCGCGCGATGGTTGCTGCTATCACCCCCCGGCGTCAATCCCAGGTCGAGTTGCCCTTGTTCGTAGCGGGCCAGTTCTTTTTCAAAGGTAGCCAGGAAAACGGGCTGGCCATTGACAGATGCCGCCACCGGTTCAGTCGGTGTGGGGGTGGGGGGGATAGGCGTCGGCGAGGGCGGTACAGACGTGTTGGGCGGAGGTAGGGTAACGGCGGGCGCGCTGTCTGGGTTGGGGGCCGTGGTAGCCAGAGGCGACATCTCCGGCGCGTCCTTTTCGCCGCAGGCGGCTAACAACCAGATCAACAAAAACCCAACCAGTAATCGCTGCCACTTCATGCCAATTATTTCCTTCGCCATAGCGTATAATCTCGTCGCCGGGCGGGAATGCCCGGCTGCCTGCGCCAGGGCGTTCGGGCTGCCAGATCAGGGCGAGAAGAACGCCAGACCGTGCAGAGGATTATACTCCTGGGTCATAGTCGGGCAACCCTGACGGAAGTCCGGCGCGGCTGGGGCGCTGGTTTCAGGCGGCGGCGGCGCGGTGATGAACCACAACCTGCCCGCGCTTGATCACGGTTTGCACCAGGTTTACGCCAAAGCGGTAGCCGAGGTGACGGTAATCAGGGGTGTTCAGGATGAGGATGTCAGCTTGTTTGCCGGCATCCAGGCTGCCAATCTCCTCCCCACGACCAATAGCAAAGGCGGCGTTAAGGGTAGCGGCTGCCACCGCCTGCGCCTGCGTCAGGCCCATATAGCGGCAAGCCAGGGCAATAACCATTTGCATAGACTCGCACCAGCACGTACCCGGATTGCAGTCAGTAGCCAGCGCCAACGCCCCGCCCGCCTCCAGAATGGCGGCAGCCGGGGTGTACGCCTGTTCCGCCAGGCCGAAGGGCGTGCCCGGCAGCCCCACGGCAATGGTATCGCTCTGGCCCAGGGCGACTATGTCGCCAACGGGCGTGCGTACTAAGTGGTCGGCGGAGACGGCGCCCATTTCCACTGCCAGGGCTGTGCCGCCCAACCCGACGAATTCATCCGCATGGACTTTCAGGCGGAAACCCAATTCTTGAGCGGCGGCAAAGATACGGCGCGTTTGGGAAACGTCAAAGACGCCTTCTTCACAAAAGACATCGCAGAAGAGGGTCAAATGGCGCTCTGCTGCCCAGGCAGCGGCGGCAGGCAGCATGTGATGGATGATGAGGTCAACGTATTCGTCGGTACGCCCGCGATATTCGCTAGGGACGGCGTGCGCCGGCAGGAAAGTCAAAGACAATTCGATGGGCTGTTGAGCGTTCAGGGCAGCTATGGCTTCCAACTGTTTTAGCTCCGCAGCCTGATTTAATCCGTAACCTGTTTTGGCTTCGGCGCTGGTGGTGCCGTAAGCCAGCATCCGCTGCAGCCGCGGCAAATTGTCGTCTACCAGTTCTGCCAGGCTGGCCTGGCGCGTGCGGTTCACGGTAGACATAATGCCGCCGCCCGCCGCCATGATTTCCATGTAAGTGGCTCCCGCCAGCCGCTGCTCGAACTCGTTGGCCCGGTCGCCCATCCAGGGGACGTGGGTGTGTGGGTCCACAAAACCGGGCAGGACGCAGCGACCAGCGGCGTCAATGTCCGTGGCTGCCTGATAAAGTTGGCGCAGCGCAGCGCTGGCCCCGACCTCCAGAATGCGCCCCTGATGGACAGCTACCGCGCCGTCAGGAATGAGGCCCAACGTCCCCAGTACCTTTCCTCGCTGTGGGCGGCGGCTGCCGGCAGCGCCAACTGCCGGCACGACGCACACCTGCGCCGCCGAATGAATGAGCATGTCAATGGGTTGGAGCATAATTTTCTCCTTCTTCCTCCTGGTGCGGCGCGTCTGCCTCGTGTACCCACCGGATCAAGACCAGAATGGCTAACACTGCCAGCACAGCGCTGATCAAGCCATTGGCGCGGATGCCGCCCCACGCCCAAATTTCTGGCCCCAGCCAGGCCCCCAGCGCCCGCCCCAGGGCCGAAGCGGCCACCACAGCAGACATGGCTACGCCCCGCGCCTGCGGCGCCAGTTCCGTCAACAAAGGAATAGCGCCGACAATGGTGACTTCAAAACAGTAGAAAGTGATGGCTAACATCATCAAAGCTGCCGGCAGCGAAGAACTGATGAACGGCAGCAAAGCGTAGGACAACCCGCCCAGCAGCCCCATGCGGATGACCACCGGGCGTTTGCCAAAGCGGTCAACCGCCCAACCCGCCGACAGTTCGCCGGCAATTTCGGAGCCGCCGATAACCCCGGCGGCGAGACCCAGCGCGCCCAGGTTGAGGCCAAAGGAGGCTTCCATCCAATCGCCGTAGACGATAAAGATAATGTCGTTAGCCACCATCAGCAGCAAAGCGTAGAGACAGGCAGCCAGGATAACGGGATGGCGGCCCAGCAGGGACGCCAGGTGGCGCAGTCGCGGACTGTGGCCTGTGCGGCGCGGCGCGCGCGGCATCATGCGCCACAGCAGCAGACCC
>JAGVTM010000604.1 GCA_019136785.1 Chloroflexota bacterium
CGCACCTGTCAGGGAGATCATGGGAGTTACGGAGAATGGGTTATGGCATACATCAACAGATCGCACGGCTGTCCGCGCCATATCTGGTAGTTGTGCAGCAAGCCTTCGTAGGTCATGCCGATTTTTTCCAGCACGCGGGCGGAGGCGACATGGTCGGGGAGACACACTGCCTCAATGCGGACTAACTGCATTTGCTCTAGCCCGAACGTAACCAGCGCCCGCGCGGCTTCGGTAGCGTAGCCGTGTCCCCAATAGGCGCGGGAGATGGTGTAGCCCAGTTCGACGCGGCGGTGGTGGCGGTGCGGCGGGCTGAAGGTGGCAATGCCTATCAGGCGGGCGTCCGCGCGGTGTTCAACGCCCCATGACCAGGCGCCCATGCCGCCATTTTCATACTCAGCCAGGAACTCATCCAGGTTGGCGCTGGCTTCAGCCAGCGATTGGTAATGCGTCCAGGGGGTGAAGCGATCAATCTGCGGGTCTGAGGCGTAGGCGTAAAGGTCATCCAGATCATCCGGGCGCAAGGCGCGCAGGATCAGGCGCGGGGTGGTGAGGGTGGGAAATGGGGTGAAGAGCGTTTGTAGATTCATGTGGCAGTTGTCAACGAATGAGGGCCGGCAGAAATAGCTGCTGCGGCGGCGGCGGCACATTGTAAAAGTAGTAGGCGTCGTGGTCGCACAAGAAGTCGCCCCCTTGCCGGATCAAATCGCCTACGGTGGATTCCAGGTTCACAGGTGTATTGGACTGGGGGATTTCGATGGCGGGAATGCCGGCAAAATCCGTGACGCAAGGCAAAATCGGCACATAGTAGTGATGCCCGTTAATGGTCACTTTGCCCGCTAACAACACCTTGACGGTCACGGGATCAATGGGGTCGGCGATGGGCTGCACCTGCTTGAAGCTCAGGGTATAGGTGATGGGCGTGCCATTCTGCGGGCTGCCTGGGGGCAGCGCGTTGGTTACCGACTCTGGCAGTTCCATGATTAAAAACTGCTGGTTTGCCTCCGCCGTTACCAATATGTCCGGTGTTACGTTGAAACTTTGCCTGACAGCCACCGGCAATGGTTCTGGGCCATCTCCCAGATCATATGTTGCCGCAATTTCTGCCGCTCCTTGCGGCGCTTGTAGAATAACCGGATCAATCAGCACGCCCGTAATCCCGTACTCGCCCAGCAGGTACAGGGTAGACGTAATAATCTCCCCATCAATGATGTAGGTACACTCATAAAAACCGTAATCGGTATCCAGACAGACGGCAGCAGTGGAGTCAGAGAAGACGGTGGCGATGATCTCATTCACCTCTTCGCCAATATCGGTCACGATGATGACATTCCCAAACAATGAACGTAAGACGCAAGCCGTCAACAACACGGGCAGCGCACAGACCAACATTACCTTCAAAACGAGACGCGATCTGGTGTGCATTTAACGACGCTCCTTTGAAAATAGTGGTGAGTGGCGAGTGGTGAGTGATCAGTGGAGCCACTCGTCTAAAATTAGGACGCTGATTAACGCAGAAGTGGGACGCTGATTGGCGCAGAAATGGGACGCTGATTAACGCAGAAGTGGGACGCTGATTGGCGCGGATAAGGGCCGTGTAAACATCAAGCTGCGTCATGGTTCGGCTACGGACGGTAGCCGTCCGCGCTCACCACAAGCCTGCGAAAATCCTGATTATTTTCATTGATGATGACGCGCCGTCGCTCATGGTGTTTCCTTCGTAAATGGAGCGCCAGAATCCTTTCTGGCAGAATCCTTTCTGGCAGAATCCTTTCTGGCAGCATCCTTGCCGGCACAGAGCCGGCTGGAAGCCGGCGCTCCGGGTTTAAGCGGATATTTCACGAAAATGAGCCGTTAATTCGGGCAAATTGACGTCCGTGACGGTCAGGCGGACGCGCGCGTTTAAGGGTAGATCATGGCGCAGGTAAACTTGCTCTTCCCACGCCAGTTCGGGAATGAGCAGTGTGCTGCGCGCGCCATTTTTCTCCAGGACAAAGCCTTCTCCTTCCCAGTCAGGATTTTGGCGGAAGTAGACCAGCGTCCAATGCCGGTTAGACAGCCGCTCTACCTGCCGCACGCTGCCGCTGACAGACTCTGCCGCCCCTACCCGCGCCATGAGCGCCGCCATGTCTAAAACGGGTTCGCCGCGCAGGTGGGCGCGCAATTGCTGGTGCGCCACCAGGTCCAGATAGCGGCGCAAGGGACTGGTCACCTGCACATAAGCGTTCAGACCCAGACCCGCATGGGGCGCGGGCGCGCTTTGGCGCTGGCTGCGTTTCATGCTGCGGCGCAGGGCAAACATGCCGGCAATGCCCGGCAGCGGTTCCGATTCGTTGGGCGCTTCCTGGACGCTGTAGGGCAGGGGAATTCCGCGCTCCTGACCAAAACGGGCCACAGCCACGCCCGCCATCAGCATGGCTTCCCGCACCAGGTCGCGGCTGCGCAGCGGCGGCAGCGGCGTGACGACCACGCGGCCCCCTTCCACCCGAATCTTGACTTCGGGCAAGTCAATTTCGATAGCGCCGGCCTGCTGCCGCTGCTGGTAGAAACGGCGGGTTAACTGCCAGATGCCGGCAAACGGCTCTTCCGCCAGCCGTTCTTCTATTTCGGCATAGGTGTGGCGGGTTACCCGCACCCAACTGGGGGCGATTTCCACGTGGGCGATTTGCGCGGCGGCGTCAAAATCCAGGCCAAAGGAGAGGGCGGGCGATACTTCGTTTAAGCCTAGCCCAAGCTGGCTGGTGGCTGCCGGCGGCAGCATGGCGATGGTTCCTTCGGGCAAATACAGGTTGGCGGCGCGCGCCTGCGCTTCGCGGTCGGCAGGGCTGTCTGGCGTGACCAGGGCGGCGGCGGCGGCTACGTGTACCCACAGCCGGTCTCCATCCAGGCTGAGGGCATCGTCGGGGTCGGCGCTGCCGGCATCGTCAATGGCAAATGCCGGCAGATGCGTCAAATCCAACCGCGTTTCTGCCGGCAGCGACGGCAGCAGCGCGTCTGCTGACGCCAGTTCCAATTGGAACCGCTGCGGGTACGGGTTGACCGTTTCATCCCAATAACCCAGGCGCAGCAGCAGCGCGTGCGCGTTTTCGCGCGTCTCCGCCTGCCCCAGGTCGCGCAGTACGCGGCTCTGGTCGCGTCGTTCCAGCGCCAGGTCTACCACGTCTTGTAGATAACGCTCGTTGGCCGGGTGTGACTCGGCGGCGGCGGCGCGCTGTACAAAGGCTTCCCAGGCTGCCTTTTCTGCTTCTTTGGCGGCGCGGGCGGCTTTGGTCTCCGCCACTGCAGCGGCAGTGCACGCCTGAATGTCGTCTGGCGTACCCTGAAAGTAGAGCCCATCCTGCACCAGTTCCCAGACAGCCCAGGCGGCAGCCGGCGTAAAATCGCCGTAAATCAGCTCTGCCAGTTCAGCCAGGGAGGTGGTTTCGCCTGCCAGCAGTTCCCAGGCTGCCAGGACTTCGTCTCCCACGTCTGGTCTTGCCGGCAGGCGGCTCAGGCTGGTCAGCAGGGGGCCTGGGTGCAGCAGGGTCACGTCTTTGGGACGAACGCTGGCGGTATCGCCGTTATCCAGGGCGATTTCCAGCTTCTTCCCTACCTGGCCTACCAGCGCCGGGCGGTTTTTGTAGAGAACGAGGCTGTTGAGGGGGATGGGGGGGGGAGATGCCGGCATTAAAGTGGGTTGCCTCCGGGTTGGTAGTACCCACCCCCCGGCCCCTCCCGGAGTGGGAGGGGGAGTGGGTCCCTCCCCCTTTGGGGGAGGGTTAGGGAGGGGGGTGAGGGTAAGTAATACCCTATGATACCAGAGTGCGCAAATGGGGGGGAGTGCCGGCAAAATGCTCCGCCGCGCGCGCTGAATTTTCCTTGACACTTTGGGCTGCTTCTGATAAGATTTCGTTCGCTTTAGGGGGCGTGGTGTAGTGGTTAACACGCCGGCCTGTCAAGCCGGAGATCGCGGGTTCGATCCCCGTCGCTCCCGTCCTGGGGGTAGGTGATGACACAATCGCCTGCCCCTTTTTTGTTTTATATGGTTGCTAGATGCCCGCTACTGACCAGACCCTCACGCTCTCCCAACTGGAATCCCATCTCTGGGAAGCCGCCAACATTCTGCGCGGCTCCCCTGTAGACCGCACCGATTGGAAAAGCTACATTCTGCCCCTTCTCTTCTTCAAACGGCTTTGCGACGTTTGGGATGAAGAGCACGAGGAAATGCTGCGGCTCTATGGCGAAGATTTCGCCGATGAACATCGCTTCCAGATTCCTGGCGAATGTCACTGGCGCGAAGTTCGCGCTGTCCCGGCCAATGTGGGCACGGCGCTGCAAAAAGCCCTGCGCGGCATTGAAGCCGCCAACCAGAAGCACCTCTACGGCGTGTTTGGCGACGTCCAATGGAGTAATAAGGATCGGCTGCCAGATGCCTTGCTAAAGGATTTGCTGGAGCATTTCTCCACGTTACGCCTGGGCAACAGCCGCGTCGCCAGCGACATCATGGGCGATGCTTACGAATACCTTATCAAGCAATTCGCCGACGCCACCAACAACAAAGCGGGTGAATTTTACACGCCGCGCAGCGTGGTGCGCCTCATGGTAGACATTCTCGACCCGCAAGAAGGGGAAACGATTTACGACCCAGCCTGCGGTACGGGAGGGATGCTTTTGGCGGCTGTGGAACACGTTCGCGCCAGGGGAGGCGACCCGCGCGCGTTTTTTGGCAAACTGTATGGCCAGGAGAAAAACCTGACTACGGCATCCGTCGCCCGCATGAACTTACTCCTGCATGGTTTGGAAGATTTCGTGATTGAGCGCGGCGACACGTTGCGCAATCCCATTTTCACTGACCCCGGCAGCGGCGGTCTGGCCCGTTTTGATTGCGTCATTGCCAATCCGCCCTTCTCCTTGCAGCAATGGGGGCGCGAATTGTGGGAGAACGATCGCTGGGGCCGCGCTTTTGCCGGTCTGCCCGGCGACAGCAGCGGCGACTTTGCCTGGGTGCAGCACATGGTCAGCTCCATGGCTGAGGCATCTGGACGGATGGCAGTCGTCTTGCCGCAAGGGGCTTTGTTTCGCGGCGGCATTGAGGGGCGGATACGGCGCAAACTGCTCGAGATGGATCTCATCGAAGCCGTTATTGGCCTGGCCCCCAATCTTTTTTATGGCACGGGATTGGCAGCTTGCCTCATGATTTTGCGCCAGCGCAAACGCCCGACCTGCGCCGGCAGAACCCTGATCGTAGACGCTTCATCCCTCTTCCGCAAAGGTCGCGCCCAGAACTTTCTCGACCCCGAACACGCCGCCGCCATTCTGGGTTGGGTACAAGGGTTTGCCAATGTAGAGGATAGGGCGCGGGTGGTCACGGTGGAGGAGATCGCTGCCGAAGATTGGACGCTTAACATTTCTCGTTACGTTTTACCCCCCATCGGCCAGGATATTCCGCCGCTGGCGGAAGCTATTGCTGATTTTCAAGCCGCGCTGGATCGTGTGCGCGAAGCAGAAGAAAACCTGCGCCAGATTATGTAGAATGGTGGTTGGTTGGAACCCCCTCCCTAACCCTCCCCCAAAGGGGGAGGGAAC
>JAGVTM010000517.1 GCA_019136785.1 Chloroflexota bacterium
GGGGATTGGGGAGGTGGGATTTTTTTACCGCGAAGACGCGAAGGGCGCGAAGGGGGAGGGGGCGCGGATGGGACGCGGATGGCGCTGGTGGGGCGCTGATTTTGGGGGATTGGGGAGGTGGGATTTTTTTTACCGCGAAGACGCGAAGGGCGCGAAGGGGGAGGGGGCGCGGATGGGACGCAGATGACGCTGGTGGGGTGCTGATTTTGGGGATTGGGGAGGGGTGTAACTTTACGTGTTTTCTGGCGGGACTGCCGGCAGGCGGAGGCTGAGGGCTATGTTGAACAGAAATAGCAGGAGTACGATGGCGTTGAGTAAGCCGCCCCAGCGCCGGCCGGGCAGCCAGAGGGTCAGGTCTCCTGGCAGGCGCAAGAGGAGGGAGAGATGGAGCAGGAGCAAGGGCAGGTAGAAGAAGGGGCGGTAACGGATGGGGCGGTTCAGGATGGCGGGGAAGATGATGGGGGCGTGGCCAAAAATCATGGCGAAGACGAAGCCGAGAAACCAGGCGTGCAGGATGGCGTCGTAGTAGACGCCCGCAGGCGCGCCGCCAATTATCAGAGCCAGCAGTCCGCCGGCGCCTAACCAGAAGTAGCCGGACAGCAGGCAAACGGCAATGTAGCGGGTCAGGCCGCGCTGGCGCACGGTGCGGCGGGCAATGTCGTAGCGCAGCAGCCAGCCCGCCAGGGCCAGGAACCCCAGCCCGCTCACGCGCATGGCGACGTCATATGTCCACAGGGAGGCTGTTAGACCCGCCAGAATGAGGATGACGATAAGGGCGAACGCCTGCTGCACGCGGCGCGGCGGGCGCAGGATGCGGCTCAACTCCAGCCGTTCGCCGGCAATGGTGAGAATCAGGAAGCCAGCCCACCACAGGGAAACCTGATGAAGTGGTCGTCCGCTCAGCCAGACCAGGTTGCCTGCCAGCCACAGCGCTGCCCCCAGCGCCATGATGCCCGTGTGCAGAGCCAGGTGGCGGCGCAGCATCAAGCCAAAGAGGGTTACCAGCCCCAGGCTGCCCAGGGTGATGAGCGGCGCGCCGCCGGATATGCCCGCCCACAAGCATACGCCGCCGATGCCCGTGATCAGAGGCACAAGGTAGGTCAGCCGGTGGTTTAGACTAACCGCCCGTTCCAGGCTGATCAGCGTACCCAGGAAACCACACACCATCAGGGGGCCATGGGCGATTGCCAGGCCGGGCTGCCAGGCAGGAACCGTCCAACCCAACCGGATCAAGCCGGCCCACAGGGCAGCCAGCAAGGCGGCCATGGAGAGGATGACCAGAGGGAGGCGAAAGGTTACTTTCATGCTTTGAGCAGCAGCAGCAGCATGGTTACGGGGGTATGGGCCAGGATGGAGTGGGGGAGGTTTGCCGGCATGTGCGCCCACGCCCCCGCCTGCACCATCATGCTCTGGTCGCCTAGCGTCAACTGCGCCTCGCCGCTGAGAAAATGCAGGATGGCGGGCATGGCGGCGGTGTGTTCGGATAGTTCCTGGCCGGCGGCAAAGCTGAACAAGATGGCATTCACTCGTTCGCTGCGCAAGAATGTGCGGCTGATAATGCTGTCGGTGGGGGCTTCGGTGACTAATGCCTGTAAGTTGGGAAAGAAGTCAAAATCGGTCATATGGTTTGTTTGTCCTGGGTTATGGTGGAGGGAAATAGAATCACAGATTGTGCAGATTGGGAAGATTGCGCAGATTTTTGAAGGAAGGGTGGGCGGCAGCCTCTACTCTTACTGGTCTGCCAGCGGCGTAGGGATTCCTCGCTCCGAAGACTTCGCTCGGAATGACATGCTCGGAATGACAATTGAGAGGGATTCCTCGCTCCGAAGACTCCGCTCGGAATGACATGCTCGGAATGACAATTGAGTTGTGAACCATGCCGGTCATTTTCGATTTGCTCTACATGGAAATGGAACCTTTGCGAAAGTCAGTGCGACCGATGAGCACGTTGACCAGCACGGGTTGGCCCTGGCGGGCCAGGGCTTGCGCCTGGCGCAGGCAGGGGAGGAGGTCAACGCTGCGTTCGATTAAGATGCCCACGCCGCCGTATCCTTGAGCCGTCTGGTGGTAGGCGGTGTGCGCCAGGTCCGTGCCTACTGAGTCGCCCAGGATTTCTATCTGGTCGCGGGCGATCTGAGACCAGGCGGCGTCGTTGCCAATGACGGCGATGATGGGCAGGTTGTGCCGGCAAAACGTGTCGAACTCCGCCAGACTATAAGCCGCCGAGCCATCCCCATACAGCACCCACACTTCCGCCTGGGGGCGGCACAGTTTTGCCCCCAGGGCGAAGCCGCCGCCTACGCCCAACGTGCCAAAGACGCCGGGATCCAGCCAGGAGAGCGGCGCGCGCGGGCGCACAATGTAAGAAGCCGTGGCTACGAAGTCCCCGCCATCGCCTACAATCACGCTGTCTTCGCCAATCACTTCCTCCAGGGCGCGGCACAACTGGACGGGGTTGACATAATCTGTGGGAGCAGATGCCTGCGCGGCAATGTCTGCGTCGCGGGCGGCGTCTCGCTGGCTTAAGGTTTCCTGCCAGGCAGCCCATTGGCTGCGGGCAGCGCCGGGCGTCTCTGCCCGCACGCGCTCTGCCAGAGCGCGCAAGAAAAGATTGGCGTCTGCCTGTATGCCTAAGGTAGGGCGGCGGTTCAGGCGCATTTCGGCGGTACTGCGGTTGACGGCAATGACGGGCGTGCGCCGCGGCGCGTAGCGTCCATATTTGAGGCGAAAATCGTTGGGGACGCCCGCCAGGATGATCAAGTCTGCTTCTTTTAGCGCCTGGCTGCGTCCGTGGCGCATATGCAGTGGATGGCGGCCCAACAGCCCGCGGGCCATGCCCGACAGATAAGTGGGGACGCCCAACTGCACCAGGGCGTCGCGCAGGGCGGCGGCGGCGGCGGGCGCGCCCAACATGGCCTGGCTGCCCACCAGGAGAACAGGGCGCTGCGCCGCCGCCAGCATTTTGGCGGCAGCCTGCCCCTGGCGGGCAGGGGGCGCGGGCACGAGCACAGTCGGCGGTTCGCCCGCCGGCTGCGTCCAGGCGCGGTCAAAGACGTTATTCACGTGCCGCTGCACGTACCAGTTGGTGAGGCGGTTGGGCAGGGATCGGCTGCGGCCGAGGCTGGCAGCCGTCCAGTCGCGGGCGACAGCCTCCGGGTAGAGAATGTCAATGGGCAGTTCCACGAACACGGGGCCGGGGACGCCGCTTTGAGCCACGGCGAAGGCGCGCAGCAGCGTGGGCGTAATGTCCCGCACGGCGCGCACGGCTTTTGCCCACTTGACGTGCGGGCGCATCAGAGCCATCTGGTCAATGTCTTGCAGCGCCCCCCGCCCTTGCAGCAGCGTGGGCGCGGCGCCGCCCAGCAGCACCACGGGCGACTGCGCCAACTGCGCGTTTTTTATGGCGGTGATGGTATTGGTCAGTCCAGGCCCGGCCGTGACTGCCGCCACGCCAGGCGTGCCCGTCAGCCGCGCGGTGGCATCGGCGGCAAACACCGCCGCCGCCTCATGGCGCGTATCTACGACGCGGATGCCCAACGCTTTCGCCGCCACCAGAATGGGGGAAATGTGCCCGCCGCACAGGGTGAAGAGGCAGGGAACGCCCTGCTGCCGCAGAACTTCGGCTACCAGAACGCCGCCGTGGATGGGCCCGGCTGGTTGGGACATGGTTTGCTCCAGGCGGAGACTCAGCTCCATTTGATGCGAATGTCCATGATCACGTCCGCCGCTTTGTCTCCTTGATCGGCGGCGTTGGAGAGGTGGCGCAGCACTTCGCGCGTTTTCAGGATGGTCATCATCTGTTCATTGGTGGCGGGGCCGGCGAACAATTCCGCCAGGGTGAGGCGATATGCTTCTTCTACCTGGTTCTCCAGCTTCTTGACGCGGCGGGCATGTTCCGAAGCCACCCCTGGATGATCTAGCAGCCGCTGCGTGGCCAGGTGCAGTTCGCGGGCCATTTCCAGCAGCAAGCCGGAAATTTGCGACAATGCGGGCGTGGGCGTGAACTCGAAAATTTCCAATTCCTGCACGGTAGAATAGATGTAATCTACGAAGTTGTCCAGGGCGCGGGACAGGGCAAACAGATCTTCCCGATCCAGCGGGGTGACAAAGGTGTCCAATAGATCATGAATCAGGATGCGCTGCACCTCGTCCGCTTCTCTTTCCAGCAGCTTGGCTTGTTCGCTTTTCTTGGGGATGGGTTTTTTCAGATAGGCTTGCAGCGATTCCACGCTGGCGACTGTATATTCCCCCTGGCGGATGATGAGGGGCACAAAATTGTCCTGTTTCGGTCGCAAAAATCGTTTGAGCCATTCCATATATCTATGCGCTCCTGCGGGAAGGGGATCGGGAATTGGGGGGTTAGCCCAGCAACCAGTTGATGGGATGGTAAATCAGGGCAGCCAGGCCGGCAGAGGTGGGGATAGTTAGCGCCCAGGCAACCAGCATTTCATAACCGACTTGCCAGCGAACTTTGGTGACGCGGTGGGCGGCGCCGGCGCCCATGATGGCGGAACTCATCACCTGTGTGGTGCTGACGGGGCCGCCAAACATGGCGGCTCCCAGGATGACGCCGGCCCCGGCAATTTGGGAGACGAAACCATCCACGGGCCGAATCTTGTAGATGCGCCCCCCCAGCGTTTTAATGAGCCGCCAGCCGCCGGTCGCCGTGCCCAGGGCGATAATGCCGGCACATAAGGCAATAACCCACGTGGGCACGACAAAGGCAGGGAGTAGACCCTCCACGACCAGCCCTAACGTGAGCACGCCCATGCTTATCTGGGCGCCATTGGCGCCATGGCTCAACGCCAGAGCCATGGCGGTGGCTACCTGTGCCCGCTTAAAGGAGCGATTGATGCGCGGCGTGGCCCCCCGTGCTAGAAAGCGGGTCAGATTCATCAGTAAGTAGCTGGCAATGAGGCCGAGAACGGGCGAAATAAACAGGGAGCCGATCACCTTGATCAAGCCTTCGCTTTGCACGGCGGTAAACCCGCTGCTGCTGATGACTGCGCCTACCAGCCCGCCTACCAGGGCGTGTGAGGAACTGGAGGGAATGCCCAACAGCCAGGTGACCACATTCCAGATCACGGCTGCCTGTACTGCGGCAATGACTACGGGCTGGGTGACGTGTACGGGATCAGCCAGACCGGCGCCAATGGTGGTAGCCACGGCAACGCCAAAGAGAAAGGGGCCGGCAAAGTGAGCCAGGGCGGCCATCCACAGGACGGCGCGGGGGGACATGGCGCGGGAAGCGATTGGCGTGGCTACAATGTTGGAGCTGTCGTGAAATCCGTTGAGAAAGCCAAAGAAAATGACTGATACCAGCAGCAGGATGAAAGAAAAACTCATATAGATGCCTGACGTGAACTCCCATTAACAAAATGTTAACAGAACTGTTAGTATAGGGAAAAAGGTGAAATATGGCAAAAAGGAGGGGATGGTGGGGTGGGGACCCCCATCCCCCAACCCCCTTCCCCCTGGAGGGGGAAGGGGGCTTTTCGGAGAGGGCGAAGGGCGCACGGCGCCCTTCGCCCTA
>JAGVTM010000288.1 GCA_019136785.1 Chloroflexota bacterium
TTCATTCAATATAACCCAAGCCGCGCAGACGCTGCAGCAGGTTTTCGTCATCCATTTCCAGGGTGGCGCCGGCTGCCAGGTGGTCGCGTTGGTTTTCTACGCGGCGGGCAATGCGCTGTAAGGTTTGGGTCAGTTGGGCGGTTTCTGCCGGCATTTCTGGCAGACAGTTGTGCATCTCCAAAGCATCATGAGCCAAATGAAACAACTCATCGGGCTGTTGGTCTACCTGAATCAATTTCAAATCCGATTGCACCACAGCCTGGCGCACTGCCAGACAGCGAAACGGTTCCAGGAGTTCCGGCTGGCGGCGCTCGATAGCGCGCACGAAGTTCAGCGGCGGGTAAATCTCGGCATAAGCTGCCCCTTGCTCCGGGTCCTGACCGCGTATCGTTTGCTTGAGCGTCAGGTTACGGATTTCCACGGGATCCAGGTGGGGGATGTCGGGTAAAATGCCGGCAGCATCTAGCAGCGTGTGATAAATGCGGCGGGTGCTCACGGGCGTGGCCACGCGCGTAGGCGAAAACTGCGCGGGCCAGTTCAAGATCAAGGGTACGTGCACCAATTCCTGATAAGCTACAAAGGCGTGACCAAAATAGCCGTGTTCGCCCAGACCATCCCCATGATCCGCCACGATGACGGTCAGCGTATTCTGGCGCTGCTGCCGCTGCGCCAGCGCCGCCCACAGGTGTCCCAGATAATCATCCTGGTATGCCACTTCGGCGTCGTACATGTCGCTTAGCGCCTGCGCTTCCAGTTCGCCTAAGGGCTGGGACAAGGGGGCCGCCCAGCGATATGCCTCACGGTTCCAATCGTGCAAAATGGCGCGCGCTTCCCGATTGTCACGCAAACCTGGCGACAGGCGATCAATGAATTCAGCCGGAGGCCAGAAGGGCAAGTGCGTCTCCATCAGGTTTAGAAACAGAAACAAGGGCTGTTCGTGCTGCTCTCGTTCGCGCTGGCGCAAGAACCAGACCACGTCCTGCACAGAACGTTCGTTTTGACCTTTGAAGCGGGCCAGGCGAGACCACAAAGGGGTGAGCCAGGCGTTCAGGGATACGCTGAAAGCCAGGTCGGATTGGCCGAAGAAGTTTTGAATGGGGTAGGAGATACGGCGCAGAAACTGGGTGTACTTTTCCGCCGCCACGTTAAGGGGCCAGGGGAAGCGGCTGGAACTGCGGGGGACGGTGGGAATAGCCCCGCCGTAATTGTAGAAGGTCTGGAAGCCGCGCTTGAAGCCGTTATCGAGAATGCCGACCAGGGGGTTGTTGCAGAAACCGATTGTCTGGTAACCTGCGGCGCGTAGGGCTTCTGCCAGGTGGGGGCGATCTGGGCCTAGACTTTGGTTGGATTGGGTGACCTGGTGGGCGGTGGGGTAGAGGCCGGTGAAGAGGGAGGCGTGGCTGGGTATTGTCCACTGCGCGGGCGATATTGCCTGCTCAAAGAGGGCGCTTTGGGCGGCAAAGGTGTCCAGGAAGGGGGTGGTTGGCTTGTGATAGCCGTAGCAGCCGAGGCGATCCGCTCTTTGGGTGTCTAGCACAATGAAGATGATGTCGGGTTGATTCATAGAGCCAATAGGATAGCATGGAGATATGGGCGTCGCAAGCTTTAGGTGGGGGCGATTTGGGCAAAGAGGGCCCCCATCCCCCAACCCCCTTCCCCCAGGGGGAAAGGTGCTTTCCGGGAGGGCGAGGGAAGCCTGCATAGCATCTTGCGGCGCTTATGTTAGAATTGCCAGGCATCGTCATCCCAACCGGTAATGCAGCACCGTTTTGTATGGTAGCTGCGTAGTTGCTCTGATTTTATGTATATTTCGCACCTCTCTTTGACCAATTTTCGCAATTATGGTCGCCTGGAACTCGACTTTAAGAGTGGGCCGGTTTTGTTATATGGCCACAATGCGCAAGGCAAAACCAATTTGCTGGAAGCGATCTACTACCTGGCGACTACCCGTTCACCACATGCGGATTCCGATCAGCAACTGCTGAACTGGAACGCCAATGAAGCAGACGAACCGGTGATTGTGGGCCGGCTGGTGGCTCAGGTGGTCACGAAGGATGGGACTCAACTTCTCGAACTGCGCCTGATCAAAGAACAGAAGCTGCAGAATGGCGCCAGCTTCCGGCGGGAAGCGTTGGTCAACCGTCGCCAGGTACGGCTGATGGACCTGATCGGACACCTGCGGGCTACCCTCTTTCTGCCCGAAGATATTCAACTGATCACGGGCCCGCCCGCCAACCGCCGACGCTATGTGGATATTACGTTGTGCCAGGTGGATCCAACCTACTGCCGCAATCTGGCGGGCTACAACAAAGTATTGGAGCAGCGCAACGCCCTGCTGCGCCAGATCAACGAGAGCGGCAGCGGACGGGATGTGCTGCCTATCTTTACGGACAAACTAATCACGCTGGGCAGCGCCATTTTTGCGCGGCGGGCTGACCTGTTCGCCTATCTGGCGCGCAGCGCGCAGCGCATTCATTACGAAGACCTGACAAACCGGCAGGAGACGATCCGGCTGAATTACCTGCCGCGGCTGGAGGAGACACAGCCGGGCCGCAGCCGCGAAGAGAACGAGGCGGTGGAGGAGATGATGGCCCTGGCTGACTGGCTGCATGAGCAGCCAACGGGAAATCATAAAAGCATCGCGATGCGCTTTGGTGAGGCAGTGGACGGCTGCACGGAGCAAGATATTGCCCGCAGCAGCACCAGCCTGGGGCCGCATCGGGACGACTGGTTTTTCCAGGTTAACGGGCGACCGTTAGCCGCCTACGGTTCGCGCGGGCAGCAGCGCAGCGCCATGCTGGCGCTGAAACTGGCGGAGATTGCCTGGATGAAAGCAGAAACGGGGGAAACGCCCGTCCTCTTGCTGGATGAGGTGGTGGCGGAACTGGACGAACGGCGGCGGGCGCTGCTGCTGCAAGTGACGCAAAACGCCAGTCAAGCCATTCTCACGGCTACGGATCCAGGCATGTTTGCCGCCAGCTTTCTGCAACAGGCGCAAACGCTGCATGTGGCTGGCGGGCGCGTCAGCAGCGGCGTGCCTCTGGCAACGCCGGCGGGGCCATAAGGGCGGCGGGGATGTTATAGGGGCTTTTTTGCCGGCAGTCCCACGCGGCGGGGATAGGCGTCAGGCGTCGGGCGCGTTTTAGGAACCATCACCAGATAATGCGGCGTATCCCGCTGCGGCAAATACACGGTCGTAAGCTGGGCTACCCCGCCGCCTAAGGCGGCAATTGCGCCCGCCGCCGCGGCTGTTTCGGCGGCAGCGCTCTCCCCTTTTTGGGCCAGCGCCGCGCCGCCGACGCGGCACAACGGCAGCAAATACTCCAGCAACACACGCAGTTCAGCCACGCTGCGGGCCACAGCCCAATCATACTGCTGCCGATGGCCGGGCTGGCGGGCCACTGTTTCGGCGCGTTCAGCCAGGATAGTTACCCCCGTCAACTGCAATTCCGCCGCCACCGCTTCCAGAAAACGTGTTTTCTTGATCACGCTGTCCAGTAATGTCAACTGCATGTGTGGATAGAGGATTTTGAGCGGCAGTCCCGGAAATCCCGCGCCCGTGCCTACATCTATCAGACGCCGTCCGTTCAGGTTGCCGGTCACCGCGGCGCAGCTTAAAGCGTCTAGAAAGTGGCGAAGTTGAATCTCTGCCGGGGCAGTGATAGCCGTTAAATTCATGCGCTCGTTCCAGGCAAGCAGCAGCGCCTGATAGCGGGCAAACTGAGCCAACTGGGCGGCAGTCAGGGCCAACCCCCATTGAGCCGCTCCTTCAGCCAGGAGTTGTAATGCGGTCATAGCTATTGCGTCCGCTCCAACTGCTTGGCTGTCCAATCCAGGCGATACCGGTCATACTGCTCCCCGCCAAAGGTGGCGGGCGCGTATTGCAGCCAGGGATGCACCATGATCTGCCGGGCGCGGGCATATAGAGGCGTCAGCGGTTCAATGCCATCCTGGGCAAAAAAGGCGCGTTCAATTTCGCGGTATATTTCCCAGCGTTCATCGGGCGCGGCTGTTTCTTCGGCGGCCCTGATCTGCTCATCTATGGCGCTGCATGGTCGCCGTTCACGGTTTTCGCTTTCGGTGCAGTGCAGCACGTCGCCCAGCCAGTTGTGGGCATCAGGGTAATAGGACGCCCAACCCAAATGCCATACGTCGGGGCGGGCAGCGCCAGCATCGGGGCGCGTTTGCGCCAGCAGCGTGCCAAACTGCACCTGCTCCAGTTGGATCAACTCTTGCGGGCACTTTAACTCATCCGCCCACATCTGCCTGATCAATTCCGCTTGCTGGAGTTCAATGTCTGAAGCGCTGACCAGGTAGCGAATGGGCGGCATCAGGCGGCAGTCGCGGAAGGGGCTATCCGCCAACTGCTGGCGGGCATAATCGGCGTTGTAGCCCGTGCCAATCTCATCGCGGCGCGGCGCGCCTACGACGCCCTCTGGCGTGAAGTGGCGCAAGGGCACGCCCAAGCCACCATACACTTCTTCGACCAGGCGGGCGCGGTCTACGGCGGCGCCAAAGGCGCGGCGCATCTCCGGCAGGCTAAACACGGGGCTATCAAAGTTATACGCCAGGTAAAAAACCTGTTGTTCAGAAACCAGAGTAAAGCGTTGGGGGATCTCCGCCATGACGGTCTCACGCATGGCTGCGGGCACGGGAGCCACGTCCAGCGCCTTTTCGCGCCACAGGTCATACGCCGTGTCCTCATCCAGGTGGATGATGTTGACTACGTCTACGTTGCCATCAAAGGGGAGGGGCCAAAAAGGATTGCGCAGCATAGTGGTTTGCCTGCCGCTCAAGGAAGCCCGGCTGAGCACAAACGGGCCATTGGTCCAGATATTTGCCGGCATGTCCCACTCAGCCTCATACTCCTCAATCATCTCGGCGGGCAGGGGGCGCAGCGTCCACAGCGTCGTCAAAGCCAGGAAATGGTTGGCAGGGCGGGTGAGGCGTACCACGACGGTCTGCGGGTCTGGCGCCGACACGCCCAGCAGCGTCATGTCTGCTGCCGCCGGCTGCGGGGCGCGATTGACAGCCTCGCAGCCGTCAATAATGTACAGAATGAAGACGTAGGGGGTATTGGTGCGGCTGTCGCAGGCGCGGCGAAATGCGTAGACGACGTCCGCGGCCACCACCTGACGCCGGCGTTCCACCTGCCCGTCGGCGGTAGCATGTACCCAATATACGTCATCCCGCAGCCGGAAGGTCCAGGTCTTGCGGTCGCTGCTGACCTGCCAACTGGCGGCTAAGGCGGGTTCAATGCGCGCGTTTTGATAGTTCTGGCGGGTTAAACCCACAAAGAGATTCTCTACCAGGTCTAGCGCGACTTCGTCGGTTGTCAGTTGGGGGTCCAGCCGGGGCAGTTCCTCTTCAGAGGTGCTGATATCTAACGTGACCGGTTCGGCGGCGGCGGCAGCCGGGGCTACGGGAATAGGGGTGACGGGCACTTCCATTGTTTGCGCCACCAGGCGGGTGACAACCCGCGTGCCCCCTTCGACTTGTACAATTTCGGTGACAACAATGACGTTGCTGTTCGGGTTGTCACAGGCTAATAGCAGCAGGACGCTGAAAGCAGCCGCCGCCATACGCCCCAAGCGAATGACCAGGTTTCGCGACAAGAGGCACCTCTTGATGGCCGGGAAATGGCTGGCTGTTTGAGGAAAATCCGGCAAACAGCCAGGCCAGGCTGTGCATAATACGGCACAAAACTGGCAAAAACATCCCCGCCATGCTACCCCATCCCGCAAAACGTGACAAATTTTAGCTTAGGCGTCCCACATCAGTATTACGACTCCTGCCCTACCCAGAAATGATGCGGAATAACATTGCCGGCAGGTCGCACTTGAACCTGATCTACCTGCCGTGTTTCCGCCAGCATGGCTTTGTTGACCAGGCACAATTCGGGCGTCTGACCATATTTGTCTTTGTAGTAGGCTACAGCCCGCTTCACTTTTTCTTCTAAAGAGCGGGATTTGTCATCATCTAGCCACAACATACCTGTTATCATGTTTCACGCTCCAAACCGCTATTGAGGTTTAAGAAAACAATCCGGCAAACGGGGGTGAGGACACCCCCAAGGTGAGGACACCCCCAGGGGAAGACCCCCATCCCCCAACCCCCTTCCCCCTGAAGGGGGGAGGGGGCTTTCAGAGAGGGCGAGGGGCGCTGCGCGCCCCTCGCCCACCATTACCCGTTCCCTGGCAGAGGGATGGTAAGCGCCCTTGGCCCACCAATACCCCTTCCCTGGCAAGGGTGTCGGGATTACCCGATTATCTGGTTTTGTACGCAAACCCGCGCCAAACTAGGGCGACGCGATCTGGTCGTCCAGGTGGGGGCGGGTGGAAAGCGGGTGCGCGGTTAGCCGGGCGGTGGGCGGCTGCGGCAGTCGCTGCAGACAGTTTTCCATGTCTTGCGGGCCAAAAGCTGCAGCCTGGAACGGCGTCGGTTCGCTGCCCACGATAGCCAGAAAATCGCCGCCGCCCAGCAGATACTCTGCCTGGGAACCGGCAATGGCGGAGGCAGCCTGCGCCTGGCGGGCGTCCTCGACCTGACCCACCAATCGCAAGGTGAGGTTGGCGCGCAGCAGGTTGTGCAGGCTTTCAGAGCTGGCGCGTCTGGTGGCGGCAAGGAGGTGAATGCCGGCATCAGCGCCGCGCTGCGCCAAGCGGATCAGTGGGTCAAGTACAGGCTGACCGCCATCTTCCAGCAGCGAGACCAGGCGATCCACGGCCACGACAATGACGGGCGTCTTGACCTTTTGCCGCAGGCGGTATTCCATTTCCTGCACCAGGTAAGCCAGGGTTTCCGCCGAGTCGGCGACCTGGCGCATGACGGGCGCCAGCATGTGGGGCAGGTCGTTAAAAGCATCCCAGGCGGACGTTTCCAGCGGCAAATCGGCATGGTCAATGACCAGCAATTGCAGGCGCGCCTGGCGATTGGTCAAAGCCAGGGATAACAGTATCGTTTGCAGGAGCATGGTTTTGCCGGCATTCTCCTGCCCACAGATCAACACGTGCGTCACGTCGCCTTGCTGCAAGTCGAGCAAGACAGGTTGGCCCTCGGGCGTCAGCCCTAGCACTGCTGTGGCCGGGGGCAGTTCGGGAACGTACCTGAGCAGTTCGAGCAGCGCCACCGGGAAATCCTCGGCGGCGTCGGGCCAGGGCCACTGTGGGGTTGGATCGGCTGCGGTCGCGTCTGCGCCACGAAGAGAATGCAGCGCCTGCCGGCCCAAAGCCCACAATTGCTGCCAACTGAGCTTTACCTGTCTGGCTACGTCCTGGGCAGTTAAAGGCTGCCCTTCACGGGCAACCGGTTCCAGCGACGCGCCAGCCACATCCATGGCCCAGGCGTAGTGTGCCAGTTCTTCCTCTGGCGGCGGTTCTTTCCAATTGGATGGGGAGCGCTGCTTTGTCATGGCATCTGACCATATTCCTGTTCCTCGAAGCCTGTCAGAACCAACCCTTATCTATTCAACGGTACAATCGGGTGGATGCGGCGGCGAGGGTGACTTCAGTATGGAATGCCGTGAGCGGCGCTCATGTTGGCATGACGGGCTACGTCTCAAACAGGCATTCCAGCATCATGTGAGCGTATCATAGAACATTTGTTCTCTTTCGTCAAGAAGTTGGAAACGGTTTGGGCGTAAATAGGGCGCAAATTCGCGGCAGCTATGCGCCGCCAAGCGGCGGTAGCGCGGCACTTAATCGTGGTGGGTGTCAGCCCCGCCTACGGCGGGGCTGACACCCATCGCCGATGCCACCGGACGATGCGTCCGCGCCGGACGATGCGTCCGCGCTCGCTTTGCGGGGCCAGTAGGCGGTTAAAGGGATCATCACGATTTACTGGGGTGTTACCAAACGGCTCAGGATGCAAAAGATTGGGTATTTGCTCAATCCGTGGGCACAGGCTTGACCCGGCAGCAACCTTTCCCTGGCAAAAAAAACAGGCGGTATGCACCGCCTGTCTGGTTCAAGGGTATAGGTTTACGTGTGGGCGCAATCGAAGTCGGTGGACTTTTCTTTTGCCGGTTGCGCCGCTCAGGAGGTCTGGCGCAGCACCATGACGACTTTGCCTTGCACCAGCACGTCTTCAGGGGCCACGTAGATGGGGCCCATGTGCGGGTTGGCTGGCTGCAGGCGCACGCGGTCGCCTTCGTGGTAGAAATGCTTGAGCGTGGTAGCTTCGTCAGAGTTAATCCACACCGCCACCATGTCGCCGTTAATGGCCGTTTGCTGCTGCTTCATGATCACGATGTCGCCATCGTTGACCATGGCATCAATCATGGATTCCCCGCTGACGCGCAAGGCGAACAGATCTCTTTGTTGTTTGGGCAGCATACTGCTGGCTAACTCCACCACGTCGTCCTCATCAAAGGTCTCAAAGGTGTCGTTGCCCACGTTGATTGGTTGACCAGCCACAATCTGCCCTTTAATGGGGATTCTGACCAGCATACTTTGGGCTTTGTTCACGGCCGCGCCAAACATCTCACGCGCTTTGCCGGTCAGACTGACGCCGCGCGAAACCTCACGTTCACGCACGACCAGATCTTTCTCCGCAAGCTTGGCGAGATTGTAGGTGACGACGGAGGTGGAACTGATATCTACCGCCTCGCCTATTTCACGAATGGTAGGCGGTCGGCTATGTCGTTGGGTATACTTCTCGATGTATTCAAGAATCGCCTGCTGGCGTTTGGACAGTTTATCTGAATTGCCCATATGTTGCCTCCAAACACTCATCGTGGCCTGTGTGGGCACTTTGAGCCTAAAATCGCTCATTTGTTCCATAGTATAGCACGAACAAGCGTTCTGTGTCAAGGATTGTAAGAGAATTTCACCGCAAAGACGCAAAGGCTTGTCCTGAGTACCATCGAAGGAACGCGAAGACAAAGATGAAAATCTTAGCCACGAATCACACGAATTTTCTGACCACTGACCACTCGCCACTCATCACTGTTTTCGAAGGGGGTAACAATGCGCTTTGAAACTCACTTTTTCCGCAGCCGCCGTTCTAATGTGATTGCCCGCGAGGGGGTGGTGGCTACCAGCCAACCGCTGGCTGCGCAAGCAGGTCTGGAGATTCTGAAAGCGGGCGGTAATGCGGTGGATGCAGCGATTGCCACAGCGGCTGTCCTGTGCGTGGTGGAACCGTGTTCAACGGGCATTGGGGGGGACGCTTTTGCTTTGATCTGGCCGGCGGGGGAAGGCAGGCTGTATGGCTTGAATGCCAGCGGGCCAGCGCCGATGGGGTTGACGGCGGATTGGGTGCGCGGGCAAGGTCACGAACGGATGCCGCCGCTGGGAGCCCTGCCGGTGACTGTACCTGGGGCTGTACGCGGCTGGCAGGCGGCGTTAGCCCGATTTGGCAGCTTCCGCCTGGAGCGGCTGCTGGCGCGGGCTACGGCGTATGCCCAAGATGGCTTTCCGGTGAGCCAGCGGATTGCCGGCAGTTGGCAGCGCTCCACGGAGAAAATGAGCCAGCACGCGGACTCGCGGCGCGTCTGGCTGCCGCAGGGTCGCGCTCCCCGTCCTGGCGAACTGTTCCGCAACCCGGAATTCGCCGCTACCCTGAGCACGTTGGCGCAGGAAGGAGCAGACGCTTTCTATCTAGGCGAGATTGGTCGCCAGATTGCGGCGTGCGTGCAGCAGGCAGGCGGCTGGCTAACGCAGGATGATCTGGCGGGTTATGAGGCGGAATGGGTGACGCCGCTGCATGTGCCCTACGGTCAGGGGTATGCGTTCCACGAGATTCCGCCAAACGGTCAAGGGTTGACGGCGCTGCTGGCGCTGAATATCGCGCGCGGTTTCGACCTGCGACAGATACCATATGGGTCAGTCGATCATTACCATGTGTTAATGGAGGCGATCAAGCTGGCTTTTGCCGATGCCCAGGCTTACATTGCCGACCCGCGCCAGGCGCATGTACCACTGGCTGGTTTGCTGAGCGACGTTTATACAGAACAGCGGCGGGCTTGGATTCAAGCCGGCGCGGCGCGGCTGGCGTTTGCAGGGCAGCCTGAGCAGCATGGCGATACGGTTTATCTGACTACGGCGGACAGCGCGGGCAACATGGTTAGCTGGATACAAAGCCTGTATATGGGGTTCGGCAGTGGGCTGACTGCCGGCACAACGGGGGTGCAATTGCAGAATCGGGGCGCGAATTTCAGTCTGGAGCCGGGTCACCCGAATGAACTGGCGCCTGGCAAACGCCCGTATCACACGATTATTCCGGGCTTCATCACCAGGGATGGGCAGGCGTGGAGCAGTTTTGGGGTGATGGGTGGTTTTATGCAGCCGCAGGGGCATTTGCAGGTGGGCGTGAACTTGATTGATTATGAGATGGATCCGCAAACGGCGTTAGATGCGCCTCGCTTTCAATGGCTGGAGGGGCTGGCGTTTGGGCTGGAGCCGGAGATTGATGAGGCTGTTTTGGAAAGCTTGCGCGGCAGGGGGCATGTGGTCCATACGCATTTTCCGTCACTGTTTTACGGGGGGGGGCAGGTGATTGTGCGTCAGGCGGAGACGGGTGTGTATGTTGCCGGCAGCGAACCGCGAAACGATGGCGCGGCGGTGGGCTTTTAGGGGGGAGCTTTTTACCGCGAAGACGCGAAGGGCGCAAAGAAGAACAGGGGGAATGTGGCTTTCGGAGAGGGCGAGGGGCGCTGCGCGCCATCGCCCTCTGTGACCTTGCCTCGCGCAGCGATTTTGGCGGGTATGTGGCGGACAAAAATTGGCAAAGAATCCAGCCATTGTTATAATGTCCGTCGCGCTTTTATGGGCGCGAAACGGAGAGGTCGCATAGCTGGTCTAGTGCGCACGATTGGAAATCGTGTACGGTGAAAGCCGTCGAGGGTTCGAATCCCTCCCTCTCCGCCTACGGTGCGCTTAGGGCGTATTTGCAGATAAGGTCAGTCAAAAAGAGAGAAAAGCCTCCTATCCCCCAAGGGGGAGGGGGCTTTTTTTGTGGGCGAGGGGCGCTGCGCGCCCCTCGCCCTACAGTACCCCGTCCCTGGCAGAGAGAAGCGGAGGCGCACCCAAATGTGGTAGTACTCCTGGCAACGGATAGCTGAGGCATTAAGCCTCATTGATCATGGCACGGCTGATGGCGTTGTGGCGGCGGCGGATGGGTTCCAGGTCGAGGGTGATCAACTGACCGTCCTGGACGACGATGCGACCGTTGATAACCGAAAGGGCAACGGTGCGGGGCTGGCAGAGAAGAAGAGCGGCAAGGGGATCGTGCAGGCTGCCGGCATAGGCTAACTGATTCAGGTCAAACGCGACAAAGTCGGCGCTCATGCCGGGCGCCAAAGCGCCCACATCATCCCGTCCCAAAACCGCCGCGCCACCCAGGGTGGCCAGTTCCAAAGCCTGGCGGGCGCTCATGGCGGCGGGATTGCCGGCAAAGTTGGCGAACTGGGCGACGTTGGCGTGAACGCCAGCGCCGGCGCGCGCGGGGGCGACGCGCTGCAGCAGTAAAGCCTGGCGGGCCTCAGCCAGCATGTGGCTGCCATCATTGGAAGCGGAGCCGTCTACGCCTAAGCCTACAGGAACTCCGGCGCGGCGCATGGCGCCAACAGGGGCTATGCCGCTGCCCAGGCGCATGTTGCTGCTGGGGCAGTGGGCTACGCCTGTGCTGGTCTGGCCGAAACGGGTGATTTCGCCGGGGTTGAGGTGAACGCAGTGCGCGTGCCACACGTCTTTGCCTACCCACCCCAGGGATTCGGCGTAGTCTACGGGGCGCAAGCCAAAGGTTTGCAGGCAAAAAGCATCTTCTTCAATCGTCTCGGCCAGGTGGGTGTGCAGCCGCACGCCATATGCCCGCGCCAACTCAGCCGACTGGCGCATCAAATCGGCGGTGACCGAAAAGGGGGAACAGGGAGCAAGCACGATACGCAGCATGGCGTGCCTGCCGGCATCGTGGTAAGTTTCAATCAAGCGTTGGCTGTCGCGCAAAATGAAAGGTTCGGCTTCGGTGACGCGGTCAGGGGGCAAGCCGCCCTGACTTTCGCCCAGCGACATGGAACCGCGGGCAGCGTGAAAACGCATGCCTATTTCCTGCGCGGCGCGAATCTGGCTGTCCAGGGTGCAGTCATTGGGGTAGATGTATAGATGGTCGCTGCTGGTGGTGCAGCCGGACAAGATCAGTTCGGCCAGCCCTACCTGGGTGCTGACGTAGATGGCTTCATCGGTCAGGTTAGCCCAGATGGGGTACAGGGTGGTCAACCAGGTGAAGAGGTCGGCGTCTTGGGCGCAGGCGCGGGTCAGGGTTTGGTAGAGATGGTGATGGGTGTTAATCAGGCCGGGCAAAACGAGGTGGTCGTGCAGGTCGAGGATGGCGTCGGCGGTGGGGGGGAGATCGGGGGTGGCGCCTACGTGGGTGATGACGTTGTCGCGTATGAATAGTCCGCCGTTGGCGA
Source organism: Chloroflexota bacterium (assembly GCA_019136785.1). Lineage (GTDB taxonomy): Bacteria > Chloroflexota > Anaerolineae > Promineifilales > Promineifilaceae > JAGVTM01. Next base: position 12,410 of record JAGVTM010000288.1, read on the forward strand.
TCTCTCGGCGGTGGGCGTCCATGGTTATCAACAGTGTGGCGTTCTTGACTAGTAGTGTGGTCACTGGTGTGTGTCCTTTGCCCTTGTTGGGCTTTTGTCACGAATGGCGCGAATTTTTGCCCGGTGTCCGCTGTGTGAATCTCTTTGCGGAGGATGGGCGGGTTTCCTGTAAGAAATAATCCAGCAAACGGGGGGGGAAGACCCCCATCCCCCAACCCCCTTCCCCCTGAAGGGGGAAGGGGGCTTTTCAGAGAGGGCGAGGGGCGCTGCGCGCCCCTCGCCCTACATTACCCCGTCCCTGGCGCAGGGCGCTGCGCGCTCTTGCCTGCCATTATCCCTTCCCTGGCGAGGGAGGCGACACGCTCTTGCCTGGTGTTATCCCTTCCCTGACGAGAGATGCGGCGCGCTCTTGCCTGCCATTATCCCTTCCCTGGCGAGGGAGGCGACGCGCTCTTGCCTGCTGTTATCCCTTCCCTGGCGAGGGAGGCGACGCGCTCTTGCCTGCTGTTATCCCTTCCCTGACGAGAGATGCGGCGCGCCTCTCGCCACTATTACCTCTGCCCTGGCAAGGATGGGTGGGAATGCTTAATTGTTTTCGGTTCTCTAGGAATTCGCGGGAAGTCAAACCCACATACGGGGCAGACCCCGCGAAATGCCAATGAGCCTTATTTTAAGGGGCAACAGGGGCAATCCCGCAAGGGGGAGGGGGCTTTGCGGAATCTTTGGGGGCTTTTATAGCACGCTCAGGTGTGCTTGGCAAAGCGACTACCAATGATATAATTCTCCTGTTAAACTGGGGAAGTGTCGGAATTGGCAGACGAGCATGACTTAGGATCATGTGCCGCAAGGCGTGCGGGTTCGAGTCCCGCCTTCCCTACTTTAGTTTGAGCGTTGCCCTGTCAACGCTTTCTGGCTGGGCCGCGTTTGCTTACACAATTCGCCCCACTCACATTTGACAAATGTAACCCTTAATCTCCAGACCAGCCGCGCTCTTCCTATTGGCTCGACTGCCGTCATTGATGGCGCTGAAACGGCGGCGCGGCGGTGGGCGTGTTGTTCTGACCGCCCTTCAAGGCGCAAGCGCGAGGAGTGTGCATGGGGTTATGAAACGACCGAGGAATCATTGTGATACACATAATCAAGAAAGAAGAAGATGATCAGCGACAATTACACGTCACTGTGGAAATTCCAGAAGAAGAGGCGCAAAAAGGAATGCGGGACGTAGCCCGCACGCTTGGGCGTGAGATGCGCTTTCCAGGTTTTCGGCCAGGAAAAGTACCTTATCCGGTTGTGCTAAGTCGCCTGGGTGAAGAGAAGCTGCGAGCTGAAGCGTTAGAAAAAATGATAGATAACGTCTTCACGGAGGTACGACAGGAAGTGGATGAACCGCCTTATTTGCAGGCAGAGGTCACCCACCTGGAACTCAAACCGATGCAGGTCACGTTTATGTTTCCGCTATCCCCTACAGTCAATCTGGGCAATTACCGCGAGCTGCGCGAGGAAGTACCTGTGGTAACTGTCAGCGAGGAAGAGCTGGACGCTCTGGTGCAAGATTTGCGAGAGCGACATAGCATTGTGGAAACGGTGGAACGTCCGGCTGATTTTGATGATCTGGTCACGATCACCGGCGAGGGCCATGTTCTGAATGAAGATGGAGAGCCTGGCGAAAAAGTGCTGGAGGCGGCAGACCAGGACCTACTGCTGGATAACAACCAACTGGTATTTGGCGCCGAGTTTGTCACGCACCTGGTAGGCATGTCTGCCGGCGAGCAAAAGACGTTCCGCGTCACGCTGCCAGACCACTTTCCAGGCGAGGGGTATGCGGGCAAACTGGCGGAATTCAATCTCACGGTTACGGCTGTGAAGCGCCGTGAACTGCCGGAACTTGACGACGAACTGGCAAAATTAGAGGGCGATTATGATACGCTGGTAGAGCTACGCGAGGCCAGGCGGGCTGACTTGCTGGAATACAAGGCACAAGAGACGCGGTCAGAGCGATTCGACCAGTTAATAGCCGGCGTCAAAGCCAGCGGCGCAGTGGTTTACCCCCCAGCGGCTGTCAAACATGAGATAGACCAGATCATCGAAGAGATGAAGCTAGAGGTAATACGTTATGGCCTGGAATGGGACGAATATGTGGCAGGGGGTCACAAGACCGAGGCCGCGCTGCGAGACAGTCTGAAAGATGCCGGCACGAAACGATTGGAAAGTGGTCTGATCTTGCGGAAGTTCATCGCGGAAGAAAGGCTGCGGGCCACCAGGGCAGACATAGCGGCCCAAGCCTATAGGCAACTGCGCGGCATTGACAAGCAACTGCACGATTATCTGTTTGAGGCTCTGACAAAGGGACGCGGTACTGATTCTATCATCAACGAAGTTTTGATGAAGAAGGCGCATGAGCGGATTGAGGCTATCCTGAGTGGAAATGCGCCTGATCTGGCAGAGTTACAGGCAGCGGCTGACGCATATGACGAAGAAGAGTAACCCAAAAGACCCTTCCAACCTAAATCTAATGTTGGACAGGTAAAATCTCCGCCAGGTGAGGATTGCATAGGGTGGCATTTGGATGCCGGCATTTTGACGGCGGCATGATGACCACGTTTGTTGGCCTTGCAGACTAACACCTGGATTCTGAGTCCATGGCCGGGATGTACCGGCCTATCTATGAGGAGATAACTGAATGAATATTCCTACTTCATTGATCCCGATGGTCGTGGAAAACACGAGTCGGGGTGAACGAGCCTACGACATTTTTTCGCTGCTGCTCAAAGAGCGGATCATTATGTTGGGCACACCAATCAACGACCAGGTAGCTAATCTGATTGTGGCGCAACTGCTGTATCTGGCCAGCGACGACCCCACCAAACCTATCCGCCTGTATATCAACTCCCCTGGGGGGCAGGTATACGCCGGACTGGCTATTTATGACACTATCCAACAAATCGAATGCCCGGTTTCTACGGTAGCCGTGGGCTTTGCCGCCAGTTTCGGCACGGTGCTGTTGACTGCCGGCACAAAAGGGATGCGCTACGCCCTGCCCAATTCCACCATCCACATGCACCAACCGCTGGGTGGGGCCCAGGGTCAAGCCAGCGACATCGCCATTCAGGCAAATGAAATCCTGCGCCTGCGCAAGAGCCTCAATGAAATCTTGAGCAAACACACCGGGCAGACCATTGAGCAAATTGAGCACGATACGGACCGCGACGTGTTTATGACGGCGCAGCAGGCTAAAGAGTACGGCCTGGTAGACGAGGTCTTGCAGCAAATAGGCTGAACCCCTGTGGCTGCCATTGCCGGGCCGTTTGCCGCGCAAAGGGGCCTGTCTGCTCTATGAGAAGATTGTAACCAAACGCGCCTGAGAATTTGCAGGCGCGTTTGACTGTTCTTATAATCCTGGCGTTAACTTCTCAATAACCTGGGCACCTGAAACTGAGCTCCACAAGGGATTTCCGTTTCCCCCCTGGATTGCGCAAGAACGACTTGCCAATAACCAGGCCAATTATGAACCAACCTTTGCGCCGCCGTTTGCTACGATTATTAATCGGCCTGCTGGCCTTTGCTGTGCCTCTGGCAGCGCTGATCTCTGTACAGGTCACGCCCAGCGCGGCTTACGTCCCTCCTCCCAGTCCCCAAAGCCAGGAAAACCGGAATCTGTCGCAAATCAATACCATCAGCGAGACGGAAACGGCTATCGCAGCTACGCAAACGGTTATTGCGGCTACGCAAACGGCAGCCGCCTCAGCCACAGCGGTGGCGCAAACCTTAACCGCCTTTCCCGCCACGCAGACGGCAGTTGCCGGCACGCAAACGGCTATTGCCGCCACCCAAACTGCCGCTGCCCGCCCTACAGGTACCGCCCAGTTTGGCGACATCTACGAACCCAACAATACGCTGCAAACCGCCTACACTATTGCCGCCGGGGCGGTGACTTCCCAGATCACCTTGTGGCCCATTGGCGACCTGGACTATTTTCGGTTTTATGCCAAAGCCGGCTCCGCTTACCAGATTTTCACGCGCGACCTGACTTCAGATCTGGACACCATTTTGCGCGCTTACAACACGCAGGGTAGTGAAATAGCCAATAACGACGATTACCGTTTTGGTTTTCGGGATTCGCAGGTGACGATTCAGACGCCCATTGACGGCTATTATTTCTTGCGGGTGGAAAATAAAGCGCCGACCGATCCGATCAATAAGACATATGGGCTGGAAATCAGAGAGGTGCAGCCGCCGACGGCGACGCCCACACGCACGCCTATTCCATCCACAGACCCTTGCGACACCGGCGGCAACAACAACTTCTCCTTTGACACTGCCTGCCTGTTGATTGCCGACGCGGCGGCAGACACGTATGATTTTGTGCCAGTCAACCGGGACAACCAGGATAACGATTATTTCCGCATGTGGGTGCGGCAGGGTTTCTTTTATACCTGCCTGACGGATGATTTGGGGCCGTTCAATGACACCAACATGATCATTTATGATCAGAACCGGCAGGGGCTTGCCGGCAACAACGACCGCGATCCGGCAGCGGGCGACATACGCAGTGAACTCACCTATTACGCCACCTATACGGGCTGGCTCTTTATTTTGATTGGGCCTGTTTATCCACCTGAGTATAACCTGGCAGGGCAATATACCTACACGTTGGCCTGCACGTCCGCTTTCGTCACGCCCACGCTCCAACCCACCAGCACGCCCACGCTGCGTCCCACAGCCGCTGGCGGCGGGGGCGGCTTTGTGCCGCCGGTTCCCACTTTGACCCCGGCGCCCACGCTGACGCCGGCGGCGCCGCCCACCTTCCCCTTGCCGGTGACCGAACCGCCAACGCCGCGCCCGATTATCGGCATTACGCCGCTGCCGACTTCTACAACGGCGGCGCCGCCCCAACAAACGCTGTCGGTAAACGTCACCATCTACTATGACGAAAACTTAAACTTTACGCCGGAATTGACCGAAGGCATTATGGATGTGGCGGTGGCGCTGTATGACAACGGCACAGGGCAGTTGTTGGCTCTGGGTTCGACGAACGAAGCCGGTTCGATCCATTTTGGGCCGCTGGCGGTGGCAGGCGCGGTGCGCCTGGAGGTGCCTTTCCTGGGATATACCCAGGTTATTGTCAGCAGCGAACCCAACATCCAGCTTCGGGTAGCGCCGACTAATTTGCCAGGGCTGATTCCTTGACGCCGCGCTGTTGGCGCTGACTTTGCAGGCGTTGCCAGTTTGTTACGTTCATGCCGGAGGACAGAACCTCATTGTTTGATTCATTGCTAGAAGGTCGCCGCCCTATATACATTGCCGTTGGCGTGACCATACTGGGCCTCATTTTGCTGGTCGTGTTTGCCCTGCTGCTGCTCCGTTCACCGGATGAGGGCGACGGCGACCAGACGGCAGAGGCAACGGCTACGCTGAGTGAATTGGACAGTGGGGATATTGGCGGATTGCCGGCAACGCCGCCGCCCGACGTGGTGGTGTTGGGCATCAGCAATTCAGCCACGGTTAGCGTCACTTTGTCTACACCAGCCACCCTGGACATTGACGGACAGCGATTTACGCTGCGGGCTGAAGCGGTTACCACCGGGGAGCGATGGCAGCCGGAGCTGCCCAACGCGGCTACGGCGGTGTGGGTCTATGGAACGGTGGTTAACTACGTGATCGGTCTGGCCGACACGGCGGAAGCGCGCGCGCTGTTGGACGGTCTGACCCCGGGGGATTTGATGTCGCTGACGACGCGGGGGGGCACGGCGTCGCAGTTTACTTTTGCCAGCCGCGATATTGTGCCGGCAGCCAGCGCCGATGTCTTCGCCCAAAACAGTCCTGGTCTAACGTTGGTCTTGCTGGGCACAGAAGGGGAGAGCCGCCTGGTGGTGCGCGGGCGGTACGTTGTGCCGGAGACCAGCAACGCCAGCGCCAGCAGCGTGGTAGAATTGGGGGAAACGGCGCAGCTTGATACGTTACAGCTTACGGTGATCGGCACAACCCATTTGAGCAATGAACCGAGCGCCCCGCCTGGCTTTGCCTTCTTTCTGGTAGATTACGAACTGCTAAATGTGGGCCAGCAGCAAGTGGAGTTGAGCCGCCTGCGTCTGTCGTTAATTGACCAGTTTGGCAACCAATACGCTGTAAACGCGCTGGCGGGGCAGTTTGGCAACCATCCTCTGGCGACGGGCACGTTGGGCGGGGGGCAGCTGACTGCGGCAACGGTTGGTTATCAGATTCCCGCCAGCCTGAGCGCGCCGACGCTGCGTCTGGTGGCGCAGTATGGCGACAGCCCGGCTAAGGTGGAAGTGAACCTACCGTTCAGCCGCAGTGAGACGAATGCGGCGGTGGTTACGGTGCTGCAAGCTGAAGTGAGTCTGGATGGGGCCAGCCTGGCCCTGCAAGGTCAGGTGACTAATCTGGGTTCTGAACAGCTTGTGGTGACTGAACAGGATGTGTCGTTGTCGAGTCTGGGCACTGTGTATCTGATGTTTGCGAATAACCCGGCCTTCCCCTGGGTGGTGGAAGCCGGGCAGACGATCCCGTTTGCCCTGACTTTTCAGCGGCCTCAGGAAAGCAGCGCGGTGCTGAACGTTCTGAACTATCCGTTTCAGTTAAACGGTCTGCGCTAAGGGCGCATACGCTAAGGTTTTTCTCACTGCAAACACGGCTTTTGCAGTGACATAATGTTGCATTTTGACAGCACCTTTACAAACTAATACGCTTTAGGGCAAAATAACAGGAGAAAGATACATTTGCGCACTCTATTGCGCAGGAGGTGTCAAATCATGTTTCCCCTGGTTGAATTTCCACAAATCGTCGAACACTATGCCCCGCATTTCAGTTCGGTCTTTTCGCCCGATGCGTTCA
>JAGVTM010000204.1 GCA_019136785.1 Chloroflexota bacterium
GGCGTCGCGGACGTCGCTCAAGAATCTCTGTTTACCCCCCAGATGGCGCAACTATTCCCCGGTCAGGGCTGGCTAACAGCCGCTCAGGCTGTGGATGCCCTGTCCGCGGCCATAGAGCGCGCCGCGGCCTGAAAAGCAACATAGATTGCGCAGATTAAGCAGAACTTGTCCTGAGCGCGGACGGCTGCCGCCCGTCGTCGAAGGATGACGCGGATTTGTTTTGTGGGGCGGCTTGGGAGTGGCTTCACTGACCACTGACCACTCGCCACTATTTTCAAAGGAGTTCCTCATGCACCGGGCGCGCTACGAGGAATGAAAATTTTGCCACGGATTACACGAATTTTCTGACCACTGATCACTCGCCACTGATCACTATTTTCGAAGGAGGCAGAACGTGCCTAGATTGACCAAAATTTACACACGCACGGGCGACGATGGCACAACGGCGCTGGGCAGTCGCCGCCGCGTGCCCAAGGACGACAGGCGCGTTCAGGCTTACGGGGAGGTGGATGAACTCAATGCGGCGTTGGGTGTGGTTCTGGCGCATGGCCTCAGCCCACGCCTCACGCCCGTTGTCCTGACCATTCAGAATGAGCTATTTCATTTAGGTTCTGACCTCTGCTTTCCCGAAGAGGACAAGGTCGAATTCTCGATTCCGCAAATAGAAGCGCGCCACGTAGATGCTCTGGAGACGTTGATTGACGAACTGAGCGCGGCTGTGGGCCCGCTGCAAAACTTCATCTTGCCAGGCGGTTCGCTGGCTTCTGCGCACCTCCACGTGGCGCGCACCATCTGCCGCCGCGCCGAGCGCCAGGTAATCACGCTGGCGCGGGAAGAACAGATTGGGCCCTACGTCCTGCCTTATCTCAACCGGCTTTCAGATGCGTTGTTCGTCATGGCCCGCTATGAAAACTTACAGGCAGGCGTTGCCGAACCGCTGTGGGATTCCCACGCCTGAAGCGAAAGTCAAAATTACGCCTTGATGCTGTTTTCAGGTACACTTGCTGCCGTTCCCCATGAGCGGGGCACATCAGTATCACAGATTGTAGCCGTTCACTCCCCCCATAGGTTGAGCCTGTTGAAACCGGTTCCCTTCGGCAGGCCATCGCCGTCTGCGGCGACGCGGAAGCGGGGGTGAATAGTTACCACAGATTTCGCAGATTTAGGCAGATTATTGTTTACATGGCCTTTATCCGTGTCCTCCACGTTTCCGCGTGAGATTGTTTTTGAAGCCCTGTTCCTTCGGCAGGCTCAGGGCAAGCTCTGAGCGCGGACGGCTGCCGTCCGTCGTCGAAGGAATGGGCGGGTTGCCAACCCGCCCTACGATACACTGTTTCTGAAGGAGAGCTCTATGCTGGAAAACCTTAGCTTGCTTGGCGGCGTTGTTATTGTGCTGTGGCTGCTCAGTTTGCTGCTTTACTTCCGCACGTCGGGCCAGCACCGCAGCTTGCATGACCAGGTTGACGCCCTGAATAAACGACTCGACGAAACGGAGGAGTGACGGTCTGCATGGATATTCGCGCTGAAAGGCGACTTGCGCTGATTTTGTTTTGCTTGTGTGTGAGCAGCATTTTATTGGCAGGCTGTCTGGACCAAATGGGCGGGCCAGATGCCTGCGACGGGGAGGGCGTGCTGTTTAGCGATAACTTTGCCGCTGACCACAACTGTGGCTGGGCAGTGTACAGCCAGGGAGGCGCTGTAGCCGAGATTGGGGAGGGCGTGATGCGCCTCAGCACCAGCCAGCCGGGCCAGGTCTGGTGGACAAATCCGCAGCGCGAGTTTGATGACGTGATCATCACCGTCCAGGCGCGCCAGATGGATGGGCCTGATGACAATGCCTATGGCATCATTTGCCGTTACCAAAACGCGGATAACTTCTATATTTTCTTGATCAGCGGCGATGGCTATTACGCCATTGGCAAATACCAGAGCGGCAGCGAGCAAGTTGAGTACCTCTCCGGCAGCGGGCAGTTTCAGGCTTCCGATATTATCAACCAGGGTGTAGCCACCAACCAGATTCGGGCAAGCTGCATTGGCAACGAGTTGAGTCTGGCTGTCAATGGTTTACCGCTGGTCACGGTGACCGACCCCACCTTTGTTGTCGGCGACATTGGTCTGGGCGCCAGCACCTTCCAGCCGGGCACAGCCGTCATTACATTTGACAATGTTCAGGTATTGGCGCCGTAACTGCGCTGCGCCGCCCCCACACGGGGGCGCGCCCCCGCGCGGGGGCGCGCGCAGATGGACGGCAGTCTGGCTGTTGGCTGGCTGGTTCTGGCTGGTGGGTTGCGGTCAGGGAACGGGATTGCCGGCATCTGCCGGCAACGACGATATTTTGTTCGCCGATGCTTTTACGCCGGGCCAGACGGGGCAATGGCACACGGAGGCGGATGCCAGCGGTTCTACCGCCGTGACAGATGAGCAGTTGGTCGTAGCCATTTATGAACCCACGATGATCCAGTATGCCGGCTTGCAGGAGCCGCTCTTTGACGATTTTGCATTGGAAGTAGACGCCACGCTCCTGGAGGGCCCAACAGACAGCAGCTATGGCATCTTGTTTCGCCTGCAGGAAGGCGGCGGCTTCTACCGCTTCAACATCACGGGCGATGGGTTTTACATTGTAGACCGCCTCAATCCAGATGGCGCCTGGACCTGGCTGACGCCCAGCGGCTGGGCGGAGTCGGCGGCAATTAAGAAGGGAGCCAACGCGACCAACCGGCTAAAAGTAATCGCCGGGGGACCAAACATGATTGTGTTTGTGAATGGCGAACCATTGGGGCAGTTTATGGATACGATGGGGTATACGCGGGGGCAGGTGGCGTTAAATGCCGGCGCTTTTAACCAGCCCGGCGTGCGCGTGGCCTTTGACAACCTTATGATCCGCCAGCCATGAAATCGCTCGTCCAGCCAAAACGTATTGAGGCGTCTGCATCCCCGGCGCCAGTCGTTTCGGCGCCCGTCGTTTCGGCGCCCGTCGTTTCGGCGCCCGTCGTTTCGGCGCCCGTCGTTTCGGCGCCCGCCGTTTCGGCGCCCGTCGTTTCGGCGCCCGCCGTTTCGGCGCCCGCTGTTTCGGCGCCCGCCGTTTCGGCGCCCGCCGTTTCGGCGCCCGCCGTTTCGGCGCCCGCCGTTTCGGCGGCATCATCTATCAGGGGCAGTGCGCAATAGGGCGACGGCTGCAAGACCTGTACCAACCCGGCGATCGGGTTGAGATTTCCTTTGCTGCGGTGGCGGGCGTGTGGCAGCCGGCTACCGTCTTGCGCCACGAACCGCCAGGTATGTGGGTGGCTACGGTAGATGGGCGTGCCTGGTTTGTGACCAATGCAAAGCGCGTGCGTTTTGCCGCCGCGCCGCCGGACTCGCCGTCCACCACGTGAAGTGAAACGCTATGCGCCAGGCTGTCGTCGCTCAACTTTTGCAGCTTAACCACGCTTTCTATGAGGAGATGGCCGCTCCTTTTGCCGGCAGTCGCCAGAAACCCTGGCCCGGATTTGCCACGTTGAGTCGCTGGCTGCCGGCAGAGTGCCCCGATCTGTTGGATGTGGGCTGCGGCGATGGCCGGTTGGGACGGTTCCTACAGCAAGCTGGACGCATTCAAACATATACAGGCGTGGATTTCAGCCAATCCTTGCTGCAAATAGCCCAGGCGCATACCGCCGGAACCTTCTGGCAGCGCGACCTCAGCCAGCCAGGTAGCCTGGATGGGCTGCCTTTGTTTGCCGGCATCGCCTGCCTGGCCACGATGCAGCACATTCCAGGGCGGGCTAACCGCCTGCGCCTGCTGCAGGAGATGGCGGCGCACTTGATGCCGACCGGTCGCCTGGTACTGGCAAACTGGCAGTTCCCGCAGAGCGCCCGCCAGCGGCGCAAAATAAGCCGCTGGTCCGATATTGGCTTGACGGCGGCAGACGTGGAACCCAACGATTACTTGCTCACCTGGCAGCGGAACGGTTTCGCCCGCAGGTACGTCTGTCTGATAGACGCCGCGGAATCAGCCGCGCTGGCTGCCGCCGCCGGCTTGACCGTGCTGCACCAGTTTTACAGCGATGGACGCGAGGGCAACCTCAACCTTTACACGGCGCTGGGGCAGGCGAACGGGGTTTAAACCGGGAAACGCTTTCTGTGGCGGCGAAATTTATGTTACAATGTCTCTGGAGGATGTTCATATGACCTTGAAAGAGCAGTTACAGGCAGACCTGGCGGCAGCCATGCGCAGCGGCGAGACAGAAAAGCGGGATACGCTGCGCGGCTTGATGGCCGCCATTAAACAGGTAGAAAAAGATGATGGGGTTACGCTGGATGATGCCGGCATCTTAACCGTCTTAAATAAGCAAATTAAGCAGCGACGAGAGACCATTGCCGATGCAGAGCGCGCCGGGCGACCGGACATGATTGCCGTCGCCGCCGCCGAAATTGCCCGCATTGAACAGTATTTGCCTCGTCAGTTATCGCCCGCCGAGATCGAAACTGTGGTCGAAGCCGTTATCCAGCAGTTGGGCGCAACCGACATGAAAGGAATGGGTCAGGTTATGGGACGGGTGATGGCCCAGCTAAAAGGGCAGGCTGATGGCGGTCTGGTCAGCCAGATAGTGCGCGAAAAGCTGCAAGGACGTTAAGTTGGAGCCAATGATTGGCTTTTGAGCATCATGACTACCCCCACGACGACAACGCCGGATGCCGTGCCTGCGGCGCAGGCGCAACAGCGTATAGAGCGCGTGTTACAGAGTTCCTTACTCTGGCTGGTGACGCTTGGCTTGACGCTGGGACTGGCAGCCATTCTGGGACTGAACCTGGTCGTAGCCCCGCAAGTATCCGCGGTAGTGGGCGAACGCGCTTCGCAAGAAGTAGTCGCGCCGCAAACGATTACCTATGAGAGCGCCGTGGCCACCCAGCGGCAGCGCGAAAGCGCCGCCGCTGGCGTCGGAACCATTTACGGCTCGCCTGATTTACGCATTGGCCGGGTGCAGCGAGAGCGGGCCCAGATTATCTTCAACTTTATGGACGTGGTGCGCGCCGATGTGCTGACCGACACGCCCACAAAAATCGGTTACTTGCAGGCGATTGACGGGCTAACGGTGGAGCGGTCGGTAGCCGGGGACATTTTAACCTTTACCTCAGCCGAATTCGCGGCGGTCAAAGACGATATTTTGCGCATTGTTGAGGAAGTAATGCGCCAGGAGATCCGCGAGTCGGATGAAGTTGAGGCGCGGCAGCTGGCTCGCCGCCAGATCAGCTTTTTCTTGAACGCGCCGCAAGAGCGCGTGGTCACCAGCCTGACGCCGCAGTTCGTCCAGGTCAACACGTTGCCCGACGAAGCCGCCACCATGCAGAAGCGGAGCGAAGCCGTTGCCAACGTGGTCCCGGTGACCCGCAGCATCCTGAAGGATGAACGCATCATTCGCGTGGGCGATGTGATAGACGCTGAAGATATTGAGATGCTGGAGATGTTGGGGCTGCTGCGCCAGGATACGGATTGGGCGCAAATCATCAGTGTGGCCACGGCGGCGGTGCTGGCGGTCAC
>JAGVTM010000392.1 GCA_019136785.1 Chloroflexota bacterium
CTCCCTGGTGCAGAAATACACCGCCGAAAAAGGGATTCATTTCAAGCAAGGCTTTGGCATGACGGAGTTTGGCCCCGGCATTTTTGCCCTGGCGGCTGAAGATGCCATTGCCAAAGCCGGCAGCATCGGGCGCCCCAACTTTTTTGTGGATGCGCGCATTGTAGACGACCAGAACCGGCCATTGGGCGCAAACGAAGTCGGCGAACTCGTCCTCAAGGGCCCCAGCCAATCCTCTGGCTACTTCCGCAGCCCACAAGCCAGCGCCGCTGCCGTGGACGACGAAGGCTGGTTCCACACCGGCGACCTGGCGCGATACGATGACGACTGGTATTTCACCATCGTGGATCGCCAGAAAGATATGTTTATATCGGGGGGGGAAAACGTCTATCCGGCAGAAATCGAAGCCGTGCTCTACCAACATCCCGCCGTCCACATGTGCGCCGTCATTGGTCTGCCCGACGAGCGCTGGGGAGAGGTGGGGTTAGCTTGTGTCGTCTTGAAGCCCGGCGCAGTTGTGGCCGCCGCCGATTTACTGGACTTTATGCTGCAGCATCTGGCCCGCTACAAAGTGCCGCGGCGGGTAGAATTGATGGACGCGCTGCCGATTTCCGGCGCGGGCAAAATTCTAAAACGAGAACTTAAAGCCCGCTTTCAGCCGTTTCGCTCATAGACTGCTCAGGCTGTTTCGGCAAACGACGCCGGTTCTGTTTGTTGAAACCAGTTATCCAGCGTCTTACGCGAAAAACGCCAGGCGCCGCCAAATTTGCGCCCCGGCAGCCGCCCTTCCTGCGCCAGGCGATAAACTGTTGACTCCGCCAGTTTAAGATAAGTAGATACTTCTTTGACCGTCATAACCGTATCGGCTTGTTCGGTATCGTTCATGAGCTTTCTCCTGCGGGGGATAATTCCCTGTCTATAAAAGCGCCAAAATAAAATGAGAGCCAGGGCTCTGGTGAGAGAATAAACACAGCGGCTGTTTAGTTGTATTGATGCGGGTGGTTGCCATCCTCAACCAGGCTGTCCAGTTGGGTCTGGCTTATGGTATAAGCAGCGCCAATATCTTGCGTGCCGTGACTGCATTCAGACATTCTCTAAATCTGTTTATTACTATCCCCTTTTTTTCAGAAATTTCTCCCTTTGTCTATTTTTGGCGTTTATGTCATCGTCTAAAAATTACTTCCCGTTTCGGAGTGGAGGCTTCAGCCGGTAGCTCATTGGGGCGCTTACTTCCCAATCTATTCCCATCCATGCAAAATAAAACAAAATAAAGTAAGAAACAGTAAAATCAAACAAAATTAAACAGACTTGCGCCTGACTTTGTTCAGAATTGCTTAAATTCGCCGAATTCTCTCTTGCATTTAGGATTTACTCATTTATAATGTAAACTACTTTACAGTCAGTTTGCCCATTGAGGAGTAAGGCAATTGTATCGGGAGGCAGCAGGAGGATTGTTTCATGTGTGTGGAGCATGATAAGTTGGCAGCCCTCATCCACCTGATTGTTGGAGATGACGGCGATGGGGCGGAGGAAGTCATTGGCCGGATAACGTATATTGTCTGCAATAATGTGCAGCGGGGGCGATTCAAAACCTTTTTAGACGCGGGCAGAGAGCGCGACCTGGAGGAATACATCAGGTACGTCGTTGGCAATTATCGCCGGCAGCGCGCCAAAGTAGAGGGACTGCAATTCGAGCGAGATGCGGACTTATGGCCGGTATTCTACCAGGACATCGAGGACTGGGTGTATGATTACCTGATCAGCCGGGGGTTTGTACCCAACGAAGGCACATTCCGTCTGGTGCAGGATTACCGGTCATGCGCCGTTGAACAACTCTTGCTGGCCCATTTCCCTTATGACATTTCATTTGAGCGTTGGGCGCGCACGGTGGTGCAGCATGTTTGCCGCAAGCAGATTGACAGGGCCATGTGCCAGAAACGGTTGTGTGACAAACAAATGGTGGGGTTGGAGCAGTGGCAGTCTGGCGCAACCTACCGGTCGCATGAAGATGAGTTGATTGCCCTTACCCTCAGCGACGAACTGCTGGCTGCTTTACGAGAACTCCCCACTAATTACCGTGTCGTGATTCTGCTGCACGACCTTGGCGACATGGAGTATCAAGAAATTGCCGACGTCATGAAGAAGACTGTTCGGGCCGTTTACAACTTGCATTACAAAGCCATGAAGCGATTAAGAGAAATCTTAATCGCAAAAGGGTATAATACTTATCATGGCATCAAACGACCCGTCCAACGACATTCTCGCCAGACTGGCGCATCTGCGCGCCCAACTGACCCCGGAGGGGAGGCGTAAAGCTCTGGAGGCGCAGCTGCGCGATCATTTGGCGTCATTTTCTGATGTGGGGGCGGACATTGACAAAACTGATGAAGACCTGTTGGACTTGATGGCTGAGCAGGCTTTGCAGGGCATAGATATTTCTAAAAGCCATCCTGCTTTTTTCCGCAAGTTATTAGCCAATGCCGCCCTGCGGCAGGCATTTTTAGAGACGTTAGAAGCGATGGAACAGATGCAGGCGGGTATTCCCCCGGCCAGCATTCCGCCTGCTGCCCTTTCGGAGCCGCCGCACTATCAGGAGATTCTCAACAAAGTTCCGCCCCAACCCGTCGTGGATTGGTGGCATCGCCAGCGTTGGCGCGTTTCCTGGCGGCAAACTGCCGCCCAACTGCAATCTATCTTCCTGCCGGCATCTCCCGCCCCCATCTACCGCGCCGAAGTAGACCCCACCGGCGACGTGCGCTATGCCTTATTCCGCAGCCAGGTAGACGTCAACGGCCTCCTGCTGGACGTCGCCCTGGACGCCGTCCACCCCGCCGCCGCCGACGCCCTGAACCTGACGCTGGCGGTAGCCCAGGCTGGCGAAACGCCCCCCTTATTTGCCACGCTATCCTGGGGCAGCTACCGTCAGACGCAAATGGTCACCGCCACGCCCCTCTCCTTTCCACCTTTACCCATTGCCGCCATCCTCGATCCCACCCAGGAAAAAATCGCCGCCCCTCTCAACCTGGTCATCGAAACCACCCCACCCGCCGCCTGAACCGCTCAACCACACTCGCCGCCAACCAACCCCGCCCGCCGCGCACCTTCTGTTAGCCATTCACAATTCACCAATTCACAATTAATTATTCGCCCCCTCATACCTCATACCTCATACTTCTTCCAGGGCGTCATCAGCGTCCTATTCCTCCCCATCGCCAGATGCGCCCCCATCCTCTATAATCCACCCCATGACCTATCTGGAAAAACTGAAACGCGCCCAAGAGCAGCATCATTCCTGGCTGTGCATTGGCCTGGACCCCCAACCGGAGCGCCTGCCCCTGCCGGCATTCGCCTGGGACGAACCCATTCTCCCTTTCAACAAAGCCCTCATTGACGCTACCCACGACCTGGTCTGCGCCTACAAACCCAACCTCGGTTTTTATTTGCAGTGGGGGGCTGCCGGCATCATCGCCCTGGAACGCACCATCGCCTACATCCCCCGCCACATCCCCATCATCCTGGACTGCAAAACGGGCGACATCGGTCATACCCAGGCGGCCTGGGCGCGTGGCTTGCTGGACCTGTGGCAGGTGGACGCCGTCACCGTTAACCCCTACGTCGGCGCGGCAGCCGTGCTGCCCATGATTGGCGCCCGCCCCGACAAAGCCGTCTACCTGCTGGCGCGCACCTCCAACCCCGGCGGCTCGCCCTTCCAGGGCGACCTGCGCGACCCAAACAGCCTGTCTGCCGCCGTCATTCGCCATAGCCAGACCTGGCAGGTGCAGGGCGCGCTCGGTTACGTGGTCGGCGCCACCCACCCCGCCGAACTGGCTGCCGCCCGCCGGCTTGCGCCCACCGCCAGCTTCCTCATCCCCGGCGTCGGCGCGCAGGGGGGCGACCTGGCTGCCGCCGTCGCTTACGGCCCCGACGCCGTTGCCGGGCCCGTCATTAACGCCAGCCGCAGCGTTATCTACGCTTCCGCGCAGGCTGACTTTGCCGTCGCCGCCCGCGCGGCGGCGCTGGCTTTGCGCGACGCGATTAACAGGCAGCGCGCCAATGGTCAGTAGTGGCATTGGCGCAGATTTGCTTACCCGCTGTTCTGGCAAGTGGCTGCGCTTTGTCTGGAACCTGCTGCGCCTGGGCCGCCCCCATTTTCTGTCGGGCGGCTTTTTGTTTCACGCCCTGGGCGCGTTAATGGCCTGGTATGCCGGGGCGGGGATGAATCTGCCGGCATTGCTCTGGGGACAGTTAGCCATCACCAGCATCCAACTGATGACCCACTACAGCAATGACTACGGCGATTCCGCCGCCGATATAGCCAACGCCACCCCCACCCACCGGTCGGGCGGCAGCCGCGTGTTGCCTGCCGGCAGCCTGTCGCCGCGTATAGCCTGGTGGGTCGCCCTGGTTTGCGCCGCCGGCCGCCGGCGCGTCGTCGCTCTGTTTGCGGCGCTGTTCCTGGCTTTGGTTGTGCGCCGCGGCCCATTCACCTTGCCTTTGCTGCTGCTCTCCCTGGCGCTGGCCTGGGCATACAGCGCGCCGCCTCTGCCGTCTGCCGCCAGCGGCAGTCCCATTCGCGCGGTATGGGCGAATTGACCGTAGCCCTCTTAGTCCCTGGCCTCACGCCTCTGGCCGGCTACTATTTACAAGCGGGCCGCCTGGACTGGCTGCCGCTGCTGGTTGTGCTGCCGCTGTGCGGGCCGCTGTGCGGCTTGCAGTTTGCCATGATGCTGGTCATTAACTTTCCCGATGCCGCTGGCGACGCCGCTGTAAATAAACGTACCCTGACCGTCCGCCTGGGCGCGACCAGAGCCGCTCGCCTCTGCCTGTGGCTGCTGACGCTCGTTTACGTTTCGCTGCCCCTGCTGGTGTACGCCGGCTTGCCGCCGTTAGCTGCCCTGGCCATGGCCGCCGCCGCTTGCCGGCGGCCAGCCGCTGCCGCTGGCTTTCCTGCACGGCTGGCGCATAAGACGCGACGCATTTCGCCGCCCTTCCACCTGGAATAGTCTCGGCTTTTGGGCTATTATTCTGCTGATGGGCACAACGACACTGGCCTGTTTGGTGTTTATACTATTATGGGCGGGCGGTTGAGCTACGCCTCTTTGCGCCCGCTCCTTGCGCCCGCTCCTTGCGCCCGCTCTTTGCGCCCGCTCCTTGCGCCCGCGCAGTATCTGCGCTGACGTTTTCCCTCAACAGACAAACATCTCCGCGCCCGCGTTCCTCGCGCCTTCGCGTGAGTCTATCCTTAACATACGCAACATTTCCGCCCCCGCGTTCCTCGCGCTTTCACGCCTGTTTGTGGGCTCTTTTGTTTATCTGATACCTCCGCCCCCACCGCAGGTGGGGCTGCCGCCGCAGCCCGCACCCACGGACTGCCCCGTGAGATTATCTTTTTGAAGGTGGAAAAATGATGAAACCAACACTCCCTGTCTCCCGCCGGTATCGCTACGCAGTATCCTCTGCGCCAGTGCTGGCTGCCTGGCTCTTCTGCCTGATACTTTTCACCCCCCTGCTGGCGGAGTCCGCTGGCGACGCTGGCATTTTGGGGCAGGCGGCGCGCGCCCCGCTGCCCAAAACGCCCGACGACGACGAACTGCGCTACATTTACGTTGTCCCACTCTCCCATCTGGACATCGGCTTTAATATAGCCGTGTCCGACCTGATTCCTTTACAGAAGCAGTTTCTTGACGATGCCATAACCTATGCCGAACAATATCCCGATTACCGCTGGACGATTGAGAGCGTCTGGCAGTTGGACCAATGGCTGGCGCAAACGGACGATCCGCAGCAGGTGACCCGTCTGCGCGCGCTGCTGGATCAGGGCAAGGTAGAGTTGATGGCGAATTATGCCAACATGCACCAGGGATTGATGGGCCCGGAAGAGTTCAATCGCGCCCTCTATCCGGCCCGCGTTTATGAAGATGCCTGGAATCTTAATCTGGAAACGGCTATCTCGGATGATGTGCCGGGCTCTTCCTGGGCTTTGCCGCAGGCGTTGGCTAAGAATGGGGTGCGCAACCTGGTTGCCGGCATTGAAACCGCGTTCGGCGGCAAGCCAGACATTCCCGTTAGCGATTACCTCTTCAACTGGCAAGGCGTAGACGGCAGCCAGGTGCTCACCTGGGTCAGCGTCAAAGGATACGATGAAGGCATCTTCTCCTGGCGCTTTACCTGGGATTATCCCGACATGGCTGCCGCCACCCAAAACTTCATTGACGCCTACGAAAACAACGGCTACCCCTACGACGCTGTCATGGCCCTGATTGGCTTTGACAACGACGCTCCCGACCTCATCCTGGGCGATGGCCTGGAAAACATCGCCCAATGGAATCAGGAACACACCTGGCCCCAAATCATCGTAGGCACGCCCACCGACTTCTTTAACCACGTGCGCCAGGAATACGGCGACGACGGCTTCACCACGCACTCAGGCGATTGGTCTGGCTTGTGGGAAAGCAACAACACCCGCTACCCGGTCAGCACGGCGCAGAATCGTTCGACCCAGAATGTGCTGCCGGCGGCGGAGACGTTGGCCGGCGTCCGCCTCGGCTTGCATCCAGGCGTCCCTTACGCCCAAGGCTTAATGTCCCGCACTTACCGCGACCTGCTCGTTCAAGATGAACATAGCGGCCCCAGCGTCGGATTTGGACTCACCGCGGCCGAAATTGAAGCCAACAACCAATGGTATTTTGATCGTTCCAGCCGCGCCCAACAGATAGCGGACTCCTTGCTGCGCCGCGAACTGGTCAGCCTGGCTCTGGACATCGCCACCGATCAGCCCGCGCTGGTCGTCTATAATGGCCTCTCCTGGCCCCGCAGCGACCTGGTTGGCTTTACGTCCGCGCAGTTGGCGCAGATCGTGGGCACGCTGGCTGCCGGCTGGAAGTTAATTGACCTGGAAACGGGCCAACAAGTGCCGGTGCAAGGTACCCGCGATGGTCTGGGCTTCTTCTTCCTGGCGCAGAATGTGCCGGCATTTGGTTATCGCCTCTACGGTCTTCAAGGCGGCCCCACACCTCCGGCTGCCCCACAGACGCTGGCCCTCGACGAGATCGAAAACGACGCCTACCGCTTGGTCGTCAATGCGGAGACAGGCGCGATCACCAGCATCTACGATAAGCTCAATACCCGCGAACTGATAGACGCCACCGCCCCCGTTGGCTTCAACCAACTGGTGCGCGCTGACCAGGGCAACGCCGTCGTTTGGGGATACTGGCAACTGGTGCCGCCCGGCGACGTCGCCGTAACCACAGAGATTGGCCCCGTGCAAAGCCAGCTAACCATCGTCCGCTCCACTTCCCCCATTAGCCAGACGATCATCACCCTGCCGGCAAACCTGGCCCGCGTCGAAATTCGCAACACCCTGGATCACGACCGCACCGCCTTTGCCGACCGCTTCATCTTCACCTGGTGGTATTATGCCGTCATGCCCTTTGCCCTGGGCGACAACTTTACGGGCCGCTTCCAGGGCCCCAACGGCTGGCTTAACCCCCAGGTGGATTGGATTCCCGGCACCGGCCACAACAGCCGCGTTATCCGCCACGGCAGCGACCTGCGCGCCGCCGACGGCTTTGGCGTCACTGTGGCTAACCGCGAAAGTTATCTGGCTGCTTTTGGCTCTCTTGCCTGGTGGAATGCCGGCGAACCCGTTGACCCCATCCTCTTCCACAACATTTTTGCCCGCCAGGATGGTTTCAACACCGAGGATCAAGGTTGGGTCAATTTCCCCACCTGGGAACCAGGCGCGCCCCGCACCTACACCTACAACTTTGCCATTACGTCCTCCGCCGGCGGCTTTGACGCCGCCGCCGCCGCGCAGTTTAGCGACGGCTACAACCTGCCCTTGCGCCTGGCCATCATTCGCCAACCGCAACCTGGCGTCCTGCCTGGTCCCGTTGGCTCCCTGATCGCCATCAGCGAACCCAACGTGGCCGCGCTGACATTGAAGCAGGCTGACTTTGAAAACCCGGATGGCGCCGACCTGATTTTACGCCTGCAAGAAGTAGGCGGGCAGCCGCAAACCACCGTTACCATTTCCCTGCCCTTCTCGCTCGCCTGGGCAGAACTCAATGGCATGGGCGAACAGCGCGCCGAAGCTGTCCCCCTGCCCGTCAATCCCTTGCAGTTGACCCTGGGCGCGCACGAGACCGTCACCATCCGCCTGCGCCCCGCCGCCACTTCTGGACATTAAGAAAAAATCGGCGAAACTATTCAGCTTCAGGTGGTGCAAGGCACTGGCTGAGCCTGTCGCAGCCGCGTTGCCTTCGACAGGCCATCGCCGCCTTCGGCGCCGCCGCCAGGCGGCGCGTCGCCGCCAGGCGGCGCGTCGCCGCCAGGCCGCGCGGCAACGGGCGGGGCAGTTACTTCTAAAGGTGAAAACCAATGAAAACGATACTATCCAGCAAACGCTGGTATTCTCTGGTCAGCCTGAGCGTCTTGCTTGCCTGCCTGGTATGGTTCTCCCCCCTGCTGGCGGAGTCAGCCGGCGGCGGCGTTTTGGGGCAGGCGGCGCGCCCCGCGCTGCCCAAGACGCCCGACGACGATCCGCTGCAGTACATCTTTGTGGTTCCCCTCTCCCACCTGGACATCGGCTTTAACATGAATGTGCCGGAATTGATTACGACGCAGAAGCAGTTCCTGGACGACGCCATGACCTACGCCGAGCAATACCCCGACTACCACTGGACGATTGAGAGCGCCTGGCAGTTGGATCAATGGCTGGCGCAAACGGACGACCCGCAGCAGGTGACCCGTCTGCGCGGATTGCTGGATCAGGGCAAGATAGAGTTAATGGCCAACTATGCCAACATGCACCAGGGGTTGATGGGCAGCGAAGAGTTCAACCGCGCCCTGTACCCCGCCCGCGTTTACGAAGAAGCCTGGAACCTCAACCTGGAAACAGCTATTTCCGACGATGTGCCCGGATCTTCCTGGGCTTTGCCCCAGGTGTTGCTCAAAAATGGGGTGCGCAATCTGGTTGCCGGCATTAACACCACATTCGGCGGCAGACCAGACATCCCCATCAGCGACTACCTCTTTACCTGGCAGGGCGTAGACGGCAGCGAACTGCTCACCTGGGTCAGCGTCAAAGGGTACGCCGAAGGCATTTTTTACTGGCGCTTCTCCTGGGCCTATCCCGACATGGTGGACGCCACCCAGCAGTTCATTGACGCCTACGAAAACGGCGGCTATCCCTATAACGCAGTGATGGCCCTGATTGGCTTCGACAACGACGGCCCCGACACCATCATTGGCAATGGCCTGGAAAATGTGGCCCAATGGAATCAGGAACACACCTGGCCCCAAATCATTGTGGGCACGCCTACCGACTTCTTCAACCACGTGCGCCAGGAATATGGCGACGACGGCTTCACCACCTATTCAGGCGATTGGTCCGGTCTGTGGGAAAACAACGACACCCGCCACCCCGCGACCATTGCCCAAAACCGCTGGAGCAAGAGCGCCCTGCCGGCAGCCGAAACCCTGGCGGCCCTCCGTCTGGGGCTGCATCCCGGCGCGCCCTATCCACAAAGCCTGCTAACCCGCACCTACCGCGACCTGGTGATTCAAGACGAACACAGCGGCCCCGGCGGCGGCGTTGATATGACCGTCGCCGACATTGACATCAACAACCACTGGTTTTTTGACCGTTCCACCCGCGCCCAACAGAGCGCCGATGCCCTCCTCCGTTGGCAGATGGTCGGGCTGTCGCAGGATATCCAGAGCGATCAGCCCGCGCTGGTGGTCTACAACGGCCTTTCCTGGCCCCGCAGCGACCTGGTCCGCATCACGCCGGCGCAGTTAGCCGGGCTGGGAGCGCTCCCTGCCGCCTGGCAGTTGGTTGACCTGGAAACGGGACAGCCCGTACCCGTGCAGTGGGACAACGATGGGCAGAGCATTCTGTTCCTGGCGCAAAACGTGCCCGCTTTTGGCTACCGCTTGTATGGCGTGCAGGTTGGGCGTGCTGTGCCGGCATCCCCGCCAACCACCGCCGCCAATCAGATCGAAAACGACGCCTATCTGGTGACGGTAGACGAAAATACGGGCCAGATAACCAGCATCTATGACAAACTCAACACCCGCGAACTGGTAGACGCCGCCCACGCCGAGCGCGGGGACGCCGCCGCCGGCTTTAACCAACTGCTGCGCGCTGACCAGGAAAACGCTGTCGTTTGGGGGAATTGGGAAGCCGTGCCGACGGGGGACGTCGCCGTAACGGCGGCAGTCGGCCCTGTGCAAAGCCAGCTAACGATTGTGCGCGCCACTTCCCCTTTTAGCGAAACCGTTATTACCCTGCCGGCAAACCTGGCCCGCGTGGAAATTCGCAACACCCTGGATCACGACCGCACCGCCTATGCCGATCAGGACATCTTCACCTGGTGGTATTACGCCGCCATGCCCTTTGCCCTGGGCGACGACTTCACGGGCCGCTTCCAGGGCCCCAACGGCTGGCCCAGCCCACAGGCGGATTGGATTGCCGGCACAACCCACAACAGCCGCGTCATCCGCCACGGCAGCGATTTGCGCGCCGCCGACGGCTTTGGCGTCACCATAGCCAACCGCGAAAGCTATCTGGCAGCTTTTGGCTCGCTGCCCTGGTGGAATGCCAACGAACCCGAAGCCCCCATCCTCTTCCACAACATCTTTGCCCGCCAGGATGGCACGGACACGGTAGATCAGGGCTGGGTTGACTTCCCCACCTGGGAGCCAGGCGCGCCCCGCGTCTACACCTCCCACTTCGCCATCACCTCTGCCGCGGGCGGCTTTAATGCCGTAACTGCCGAACAGTTCAGCGGCGGCTACAACCTGCCCTTGCAGCCGGGCGTTATTCGCCAGCCGCAGTCCGGGCCCCTGCCCGGCCCCGTCGGCGCACTGATTACCCTCAGCCAGCCCAACGTGGCTCTCCTGACGCTCAAGCGCGCCGAGTTTGAAAACCCCGACGGCGCCGACTTAATCTTGCGGCTGCAAGAAATAGACGGGCAGGCGCAGACGGCCGTCACCATTACCTTCCCGTTTCCCCTCGCCTGGGCGGAACTCAACGGCATAGGCGAACAGCGCGCCGCCGCCGTCCCCTTGCCTGTGGCTCCCTTGCAGCTAACCCTGGGTCCGCACGAAACAGTAACCGTGCGCTTGCGCCCGGCGTCCCCGCGCCAATAGCCACGGTGATGCAAATCTTAACTACCAGGCTGTCCATACCCTCCCTGCGTCCCAACCTGGTCCCCCGCTTGCGCTTATACCAGAAGTTGAACCAGGGATTAGAATCGGGGTTTATCCTCGTCTCTGCCCCTGCCGGGTATGGCAAATCCACTTTGCTCAGCGCCTGGTTAAGCCAGGTGGGATACCCGGCTGCCTGGATCTCCCTGGATGAGGGAGATAACGATCCCGCCCGCTTTCTGGCATACCTGGAGGCTGCCTTACAGAAGATTGAGCCGTCGCTGACCGCGGTTTTGCCGCTCGCGCCGCCGGCCGCCGGCGCGTCATCGCTGGCCGCCGGCGCGTCATCCCCGCCAGCCATGGAAATGCTGCTCACCTCATTGGTGAATCAGCTATCCCAGCTTGCACGCCCCTTCTGGCTGGTTCTGGATGATTATCATCGCATCCAAAACCAGACAATTCACCAGATGATGCGCTTTCTGATAGAGCATCGCCCCCTGCCCCTGCATCTGGCGATTTCCACCCGCGCCGATCCCCCCCTGCCTCTGGCCCGACTGCGCGCCCGCTCCCAGATGACCGAACTGCGGCTGGCTGATTTGCGTTTCTCACAGCCAGAAATAGCCGAGTTTTTGGATCGTGGCATGGGTCTTAACCTTTCCGATGCCGACCTGGCTTTGCTGGAAGCCAGCACCGAAGGCTGGATCGCCGGCTTACAGATGGCGGGCCTTTCCTTGCAGGGCAGAAAAGACGTCTCCGGTTTCATCCGCTCTTTTAGCGGCGAAAACCGCTTCGTCCTGGATTTCCTCTTTGAGGAAGTGTTCCAGCAACAGACCGCCGGCTTGCGGAATTTCTTGTTGCAAACGTCTATTCTGGAGCAGTTGTGCGCCTCTTTATGCGATGCCGTGACCCTGCGTGAAGATAGCCAGGCGATACTGGAAAAACTGGAACGAAACAATCTGTTTCTGATCTTGTTGGATGAACAGCGCAACTGGTACCGCTACCACCATCTCTTCCGTGATCTGCTGCACATTCGCCTTATGCAGACCTTACCTGATTCCACGGCGCTGCTCCATCAGCGAGCCAGCGCCTGGTATGCCGCCGCGCATGACCTGGAAAATGCGATTACGCACGCCCTCGCCGCGCCGGATTTTGAGCGCGCCGCTCGCCTGATCGAACAGATTGTGCACAACCTGGATAAGCCTAACAAACAAGCCGCCTTGACCTTATGGTTGGATAAGCTGCCCCTGGAAACGCTGCATGCGCATCCCTGGTTATGTGTCTACCGCGCCTGGGGGTACTATTGGATTGGGCGACGTGGGCAGGAAGAAGAATGGTTGCAGACGGCAGAAAAAATCATGGCGCAAACGGCGCGGGAGGCCGTGCTCGCGGAAGGCGCTCCCCAAACGCGCCACATCCAGGGATACATTGCCGCCGTTCGTTCCTTCGTGGCCCTGGCTGACGAAGATATTCCCCGCGCCCTGGAAATGGGCCAAAACGCTTTACGTCTGCTGCCCGATGACGATTACGAGATGCGCTGCGAGACGGCGGTGGCGCTGGCTGGCGTGCATTGGGCGCTGGGAGATGTTGTCCGCTCGGAACGGGCTTTTGCCCTGGCGCGGACGGCTGGTTTGAAAGTCAGCCCGACCATGGCTGTCCCCTCCACCTGTTATATGGGCATCCAGCAGGTCAAGCAGGGGCGCCTGTCAGACGCCATAGCCACCTTTAGCGACGGTTTGCGCCTGGCTACGCTGCCAGATGGCTATGAAACCCCCGTAGCCGGTTTCCCCCACGTAAAATTGGGTGATATATGGCGCGAACGGAATGATTTAGCCCTGGCCTGGCAGCACCTGAACCGCGGCGTGGCGCAGTGCCATCGTTTGGCTCAACCGGATGTTCTGGCTGATGCGTATGTCTGTTTGGGGCGTTACCAGTTGGCTGTGGGAAATTTGCCGGCAGCCCACGACGCCCTGGACAAAGCCGGACAGATTGCGCAGCAAGCTAAAGTGGACCCCTTTGTTTTATCCTGGTTAGACGAATGCCGTCTGAAAATATGGCTGGCAGAAAGCGACCTGGATGCGGTGACGCTTTGGCTGCAAAAGTGCGGCTTGCTGCCAGATGAGCCTTTCAACTACTTACACGATCTACATCACCAAAATCTGGCGCGGGCGCTGGTGATCCAGGGCATCCTGTCCCCTTCCATCCCGGCATCCGCACCCGCCGCGCCGCTCCTGGCGCGTCTGCAAATGGCTGCCGTCAGGGCGGGGTGGGTACATGAAGAGATCAAGATTTTGGTTTTGCAAGCTCTTCATGCCCAGGCGCTGGGGAAATCTGCTGCGGCCCGGCAAAGCCTGGCGTCTGCGCTCGTCCGGTCTGCGCCTGGGGGCTATGTGCGCGTCTTTATAGATGAGGGACAAGTCATCAAAGATCTGCTGATAACGTCGGCAGAATCATGGCAGAATGAGCCAGGCGACACCCTGGCGCAGTCGGGGGGTGAACTTAGAGAAGAGCAAATTGCCGGCATCCACCGCTACATCGCCAGACTGATTGCCGAATTTGCAAAGCCCATCCGTCAAACGGAGCCAACGACGCCTGCCCCGCCGGCTCTGGCTGACCCAAGTAGAAGCGCTCCGCCCGCCCCCACACCCCCCGCCGCCATGGTTGAACCGCTCTCCGCGCGCGAAATGGAGGTATTGCGCCTCCTGGCGCAAGGCGACGCGGACAAGAAAATTGCCGAAACCCTGATCATCGCCCGCGAAACTGTGCACAAACACCTCAAGAACATCTACGGCAAATTGGGCGTGCACAGCCGCACCGCCGCCATTGCCCGCGCCCGCGACTTGGGCCTGTTGTAAGCCCCCTGCGCAGAATACCCCATCAATACCCCTTTTGGGGACTGATCCCGCCGCCCCTTTGTTTTATCATGTAGCCAGTACACAACTTCCCATTGGTAACCATGCCAATGGCCGTTTTCACCCACTCCTGGGACCTCTCCGAAAGCCCCCTTCCCCCTTTAGGGGGAAGGGGGTTGGGGGATGGGGGTTTGCTTCCCTCGTTTGCCTGATTATTTCCTGAAACCTGATCAGGCGAGTCCCTGGGTGGGGGATTCCAGCACAGCCCTATGAATCAAGGAAAACCCATGCCCGCCAACACCTATCGCATCTGGATTAAAGGCGTTCTGGACCACACCATCGCCGATTGGTTTGGCGATATGACCATTACCCCCCAGGCAAATGGCCAGACCCTGCTGGTCGCTCAGTTTGCCGACCAGCCGGCCCTGCGCGGTTTCCTGGACCAACTCTGGAATCTCAACTTCACCGTCCTATCGCTCGAAAGAATCGAGAACGAAAACAACAGAGGTTCAGGAGGTTAACATGAAAACGTTTTTAACCTTTACCATCGTTTTAATCTTGCTGGCATCTTGCGCCCCGCCACAGACCCAACCCACGCCCACCCCCCAGGCAGTGATGCCCAACCCGGCTTCGGTCTATTGCCAGGAACAGGGGTACCAATCCGAAATCCGCACGGCGGCAGATGGCAGCCAATCCGGCGTCTGCATCTTCCCCGATGGCACGGAATGTGACGAATGGGCTTACTACCGCGGCGAGTGTGGCCCCACCCCTCAGAACGAGAATACCCCCACGCCCCAGGCGAATATGCCCAACCCGGCTTCTGTCTATTGCCAGGAACAGGGGTACCAATCCGAAATCCGCACGGCGGCAGATGGCAGCCAATCCGGCGTCTGCATCTTCCCTGATGGCACGGAATGTGACGAATGGGCTTATTACCGCGGCGAGTGTGGCCCCACCCCTCAAAACGAGAATATACCCACGCCCCAGGCGAATATGCCCAACCCGGCCTCGGTCTACTGCCAGGAACAGGGATACCAATCCGAAATCCGCACGGCGGCAGACGGCAGCCAATCCGGCGTCTGCATCTTCCCTGATGGCACGGAATGTGACGAATGGGCTTACTACCGCGGCGAATGCGGCCCCGCCGCTCAAGACGAGAACACGCCTTCGCCCATAGCCATCCCCACCGCGCTGCCCATTGACCCCGCCCTGTATCAGGGTTGGCAGCCCTACACCCATGCCGTTTACGGGTTCTCCATGATGCTGCCGGCAGATTGGGTCGTGGAAGAGATCGCGGCGAATGATCCGCTGCTGGGCGGCCATTTGCTGAATCTTCATCCCCAGGCTGGCGCCGGCAAAGAGAACATCCGCCTGACCTTTCGCCGCGTAGGCGAGGAGACGCTGCTCTGGCCCATGGGCGTGGGGCAGGGCGAGTTCATCCCCCAGGGGACGTTGGACGTGGCGGGCATGCCGGCACAGCGCGTACTCCTGGTTTGTCCTACTGGCGAGATTACGTCCATCTGGTATCACCAGGATGAGGGCCAGCCCAATGTGGCCCGCGGCGATCTGGAGTTTGGCATCATCTTCACCGCTGCCAGCCATTGCGAAGCCGGCTACAGCCTGAGCGGTAAAACCCAGCAAGTGGGCGAGATGATCATTGCCTCCTTGCAAACGCCATAAAGATAGACGCGACACCCACCGCTTATTGTTTTCACCCACTCCCCTGCCTCTCCCTCCAGGGAGAGGGTGACCAGATTCCCTCCCCCTTTTGGGCCATCGGGTAATCCCGCCCCCATTGCCAGGGGAGGGGTAATGGAGGGTGAGGGGCGCGCAGCGCCCCTCGCCCTTTCTGAAAAGCCCCCTTCCCCCTGTAGGGGGAAGGGGGTTGGGGGATGGGGGTTTGCGCCCCCCGTTTAAGCAATGGATGAAAATAATCAGGATTTCGCAGGCTTGTGGTGAGCGCAGCCGAACCATGACGCAGATTCTTGTCCTGCATTTTCTCCGCGTCTCCGCGTGAATCTATTAAGGAGCAAAAACGTGACAGCTAAAATTGCCGACACAAACCCGGTCGCCCAAAAAACGACGCCGCCAAACTGGACGCAACGCCTGACCCTGTTCATCGTGCTCCTGGCTTGTGGACTCCTGGTTTTCGTGATCTTCAGTCATTACGCCCCCGTCTATACGGGAACCGCTGGCAAGACAGGCCGAATCATGGTCGCCGTCATTTTTCTGGCGCTCGCTCTCTTCGCCCGAACCCATGAACGCCTGCGAAAATATTGGCTGATTCCGTTTGCCTTCTTCACCGCCTTGACGGCTATCAGCGTTGACTATTACCTTGGTCTCAGTAAATGGATCATCCCCGCGCTGGGGATGGAAGCTGCGTCTCCAGCCGGACTGGCAATAGATAAACTCGAAAGCTCCCTGTTGGGTATCGTCATGGTGCTGATCCTGAACCGGCTTGCCGGACAAAGCGCCGCCGCCCTATACATCCGGCGCGGCAACCTGCGCCTGGGTCTGATCGTTGGTCTGGTAGCTTTTGTCGTGATGACG
Source organism: Chloroflexota bacterium (assembly GCA_019136785.1). Classification (GTDB taxonomy): domain Bacteria; phylum Chloroflexota; class Anaerolineae; order Promineifilales; family Promineifilaceae; genus JAGVTM01. The sequence continues at coordinate 16,548 of JAGVTM010000392.1, forward strand.
GTCACCGTCATTCCGGTTACCGAACTATGGTTCAAAGGCGAAAATCTTACCTGGGCCCGCCTCTTGCCCTGGATGCCCTGGGTCATGATCTTTGTGCTGGCTAACGCCAGCAATGAAGAACTGCTATTTCGCGGATTGTTTATCGGCAAGATGGAACCGTTTTTAGGCAGGTTCCTGACGAACGTGGTCACCACCATTCCCTTTGTGTTCGTGCATTCCTATACAGGTTACGCCACAGACACGACCATCTTTCTCGCCCTGCAGCTCCTGCCGCTTTCGTTAGCCTGGTGCTGGCTTATGCAAAAAACAAACAGCATCTGGGGCTCCATCCTGTTCCACGCTGCCATGGATATTCCTATCGCTGTCGGGATTTTCTCGAATTTGTAATTATGAGTTTTTGATAAGTGACGCAGAATGCCATTTGCCTGAACCGCTGAACCTGCTATACTCATACACGGCTCCCCCCCCAGAGGTGGTACGCTTAGCGCCCGCTGAGCGTCCACCTCATTTTTTTTATATCCCCCCATCACGAGACAAAGCCATGACTAGCAAAACCAAACCCTTTGACATGGACGCCTACGTGACCCGCATCACCACGGGCCCCTGCTTTATCTGCCAGATAGTGGCCGGCAACCCCGCCTACCCCCACCACATCATCTACCAGGACGAGCAAGCCATCGTCTTCCTCAACGCCTATCCCCCCCTCATCGGCTACACCCTGGTCGCCCCCCGCCAACACCGCGAACAAGTCACCGGGGATTTCACCCAGGCTGAATACTTGCAGTTGCAAGCCGTCATCTATCGCGTCGCCGAAGCCGTGCGGCGGGTCGTGCCGGCAGAGCGCGTCTACATCCTCTCCCTCGGCAGCCAGCAAGGCAACAGCCACGTCCACTGGCACATCGCCCCCCTGCCCCCTGGCGTCCCCTTCCACCGGCAGCAGTTAGCCGCCCTGCAAGTAGAAGACGGCATCCTCGACCTGTCCGAAGCCGACATGTCCGCCCTTGCCGCCCAAATTCGCGCCGCCCTGTAACCCAGTTTGGCTGAAACACCCCTCACCGTTACAATTTCCCGATGAAGATTCGACAAACTGATTCCATTATTGAACTGGCCCACTTCTGGGACACGCATGACTTAACCGATTTCGAAGACCAACTGGCAGAGGTGCGCGAGTCTGTCTTCGAGCGAGAAGCCAACGAGAATGTCCATTTGCAGCCAGACGACCAAAAAAACATGGCTGCCCTCACACAAACCGTCCCTGACGCCCACAATCGCCGGCAAACGCATAAATAGGGCCTGAATCCACCCAATCAGCGCCCTATCAGCGTCATCAGCGTCCTAATTCGTTACTTCTCATCTACCCGGCATGACCGACCCCGCACCATCCCCTTCCGTCGCTCCCGTGACCCTCAAACAAGCCAATGCCGGCCGTATTTTGTGGCGCAGCTTTGGCTACCTGCGCCCCTACTGGCGGCGCACCGGCGGGGCTTACGCCGCCATGATCATCATCAGCGCCCTGAACCTGATTGTGCCCCAATTCATTCGCTGGATTGTAGACCGCGGCATCCAGGAACAGAATCTGTCGCTGCTCACCTGGTCTGTGCTAGGGCTGCTGACCCTCACCCTGGGCAAAGGCATATTGAGCTACTGGCAGGGGCGCTGGACGGAAATCGCCTCTCAGGGCGTTGCTTATGATTTGCGCAATGCCATCCACCGCAAACTGGCAGACCTCTCCTTTTCCTACCACGACCGCACCGAAACGGGCCAACTCCTTTCCCGCTCCGTCCAGGACGTCGAACGCATCCGCTTTCTCACCGGGCGGGCTTTGCTGCGCCTGACGGAAGGCTTGACCCTGCTGCTGGGCACAGCCATAGTCTTGCTTTTCATGAACTGGCAGTTGGCGCTGCTGACGCTGGCTACCATGCCTTTGCTGGCAAACCGCGCCTTGCAGTTTGGCCGGCATTTTCGCCCCCTCTCTCTGGCCATCCAACAGCAACTTGCCGTCGTCACCACCCGCCTGGAACAAAACCTGCGCGGCGCGCGCATCGTCAAAGCCTTTGCCCAGGAACCCGCCGAAATTGACCATTTCGCCGCCGACATCCGCCACTGGTTCTCCCTGGAAGCCCGCTCCGCTCGCCTGCAAGCCCTCAACGTGCCCTTAATGGACTTTATCGCCAACGTAGCCACCGTGACCGTCATCTGGTATGGCGGCATCCTGGTCGTCAACGGCAGCCTGACGTTGGGCGAGTTAGTCGCCTTCTCCACCTACCTGGGGCAGTTGGTGCAGCCGGTGCGTCGTTTGGGCATGATTGTGCCGGCAGTGGCCATGGCTGCCGCTTCCGGTGAACGCATTTTCGAGATACTCGACGCCCGCTCCGACGTCGCCGACGCCCCCGACGCCATTGAAATGCCGCCTGTGCGCGGTCACGTCGCTTTTGAAAATGTCTCCTTCGCCTACTTTCGCGGTCACAAAGTGCTGGACGGCATCAGCTTTACCGCCGCACCGGGCCAGATCATTGCTCTTTTGGGAACCACCGGCTCCGGCAAATCCACCATCATCAACCTGATTCCCCGTTTTTACGATCCCACTGCGGGCCGCATCACCATTGACGGCTATGACATTCGCCAGGTCAAACTCAC
>JAGVTM010000034.1 GCA_019136785.1 Chloroflexota bacterium
AAGGATGCTGCCAGCAAGGATGCTGCCAGCAAGGATGCTGCCAGCAAGGATGCTGGCGCTCCAAAGGATACAGACGCTACATTTTCGCAGCAGACACTAAAAGTCGCGGCGAGCAAACTAACAGTTTGCCCTACATCTCTGCGTCCTCCGCGTCTCCACGTGAAAATTATTCTCGCAGCGTTTCACGCTTAGGCGCCAGGTTGTCTGCTGCCGGTATTGTAAGGTTTTCGGTCGGGAAGGCCAATATCTGCCGTTTTGAGCACAGGCGAGAGCCGCAGGCGGTCGCGCAGCATAATGACAATAGAGATGAAGCCATCGCGGGCTTTAATTTTCTTGCCCTCAGCGTAGGTGCGCGGGTCATAATGGATGGGGATTTCCTGGATGGTATGGCCCGCCAGCCGGATTTTGTCCGGCAGTTCTGTGTCCAGATCGAAGCCCGTGCAGGTCAGATACAGTCCCTGCGCCACATCCGCGCGCACCATCTTGGTCGCCGTCAGTACGTCGGTCAGGCGGCTGCCAAACAGCAGGTTATGCAGCCAGGAGAGAAAGCGCACGCCCCAGTAGGCGTGCGCATACTTATACCGCGCCTGCCCCCCCAGCACCCGCGAGCCGAAGATGGCAGCGGCGCGCGTTTCCGCGGCTAACTGGCAAAAACGGGGATGTTCGGCAGGATCGTACTCGGCGTCGGCGTCCTGAATAATGAAATAATCCCCCGTCATATTGGCGATGCCTGTGCGGATAGACATGCCTTTGCCCAGGTTGCGCTCGTGGAAGATGACGCGGATTTCTGGATCGGCGATGGTCTGCAAAATGTCGCGCGTGCCATCTGTGGAAAAGTTATCCACGACGATAATGTCCCGTTCCCAGGGGGCGGGCAGGTTGACTTGTTGGGTGCGGGCGATCACGTCCCGAATGGTGGCGCGTTCGTTGTAGCAGCAGATGATGACAGATAGTTTCATATGGGTTTGGCGGCGCAGCGGTGAGTCACCGCCCATGTCGCTGTTGGAAGAATCGGGCAAAGGTATCAATGATGTAGTCCAGGCGCGGCAGGTCGAGGCCAGGGTAGACGCCCACAAAGAAAGCGCCGCGCATAATCTGGTCTGCGCCTGCCAGGTCGCCCACCACGCGGTGGGGGATGTGTTGGTAGCCGGGTTGTTTGAGGATGTTGCCGGCAAAAATCAACCGCGTCTCTACCTGATTCATTTCCAGAAAACGGGTCAGTTCGTGGCGGGAGAAAGGGGCGTCGTCGCGCACCCACAGTGGGAAGGCAAACCAGGACGGGTCGGCTTTTTCGTGCCAGGTGGGCAGCATCAGGTAGGACTCAAACTGTCGCAATCCCGCGTACAGATAAGCAAAATTTCGTTTGCGTTTCTGGATAAAATCGGGCAGCTTGTCTAGCTGTGCCAGCCCCACCGCCGCCTGCGGGTCGGTCAGTTTCAGATTGTAGCCAATTTCCGTGTAGAAATATTTGTGGTCGTAGAAGCCGGGAATGCCGGGCACTTCCCGCTCAAAGCGGATGCCGCATTTGCCATCTGGCGGGCTGTCGTAGCCGCACCAGCAGTCCCGCCCCCAGTCGCGCACGGCGCGGGCAATCTTGGCCAGGGCGGGGCGGTTGGTGTACACCGCGCCGCCTTCGCCCAGGGTGATGTGATGCGCCGGGTAGAAGCTGAGCGTAGCCAGATGCCCAAACTTGCCCACCAGTTTGCCATCCCAGGTGGAGCCCAGGGCGTCGCAGGTGTCTTCGACAAAGAACAGGCGGTGTTTTTTAACGAATGCGGACACCACGTCCATGTCGGCCGGGTTGCCCAGGGTATGGGCAAAGGTGATGGCTCGCGTGCGCGGCGACAGGGCAGCTTCTAACTGGCTCAGGTCGGGGTTGTAGTCGCCCAGGCAGCTATCTATGAAGACGGGCGTAAGCTGGTTCTGCAGGATGGGGTTGACGGTGGTGGGGAAGCTGGCTGCCGGCACAATCACCTCATCCCCCGGCCGCAATCCCCCCGGCAACTGCCGCGAGCAGAGCGTGGTCATAGCCACCAGGTTAGCTGATGAGCCAGAGTTAACGGGCACGACTTCGCGCACCCCCAAGAATTTGCCCAGCTTTTGCTCAAACTGCTGTGCATAGGGGCCCGCCGTCAACCAGAAATCTAGCACGGAGTTGACCATGTTCTGCATTTCATCGGCGTCAAACACCCGCCCCGCGTAGTGCACGCGCGTCTGACCAGGCAGGAAGGAACGCTCCCCGTGTACTTTCTGGTAGTATTCAGCAACCTGCGCCAGGATAGCCTGGCGCAGGTCTTCAGCCTCTGTCATCTGTGTCTCCAATTCGTAACCGCGCTGTAGCTATCCCGGCGCGGCGCGCTTGTCAAGCGCGTCGCGTCCGAGGCGTTACCAGGCAAGGATTATAACACAGGCAAGCTGTCATTCCGAGCGGAGTCTTTGGAGCGAGGAATCCCTCTCTACGTATTGGTCACAGGGATTCCTCGGAAGATGCTTCGGCAGGCTCAGCACAGGCTCTCGGAATGACAATTAAGCGCCGAATTTGTAAAGACGCACCGGTTGTTTTTGAACCAGTCCGGAAAAGTCCTTAATAGCCCGCTGATGACGCAGAAAGACTGCGTGACGCAGAAAGACTGCGTGACGCAGAAAGACTGCGTGACGCAGAAAGACTGCGTGACGCAGAAAGACTGCGTGACGCAGAAAGACTGCGTGACGCCGTAGCCGCCACTGTCAGTCCCGGTGGGGTTTCGCCTCAAGGCGTGCTGCTGGCGGTGGGCAAGGGCGTGGGCACGGGCGTGTCCGTAGGGGGCAGTGTGGGTATGGGGGTATCGGTTGGCAGCGGCGTAGGCGCAGGCGTGTTGGTGGGCGGCGGCGTGGACGTACCGGTGGGCGGCGGTGTAAAGGTTGTCGTGGGCGGCAATGTAGCCGAGGGTGATGGCGGCGGCGTGGCGGTCTCTGTGGGCAGCGGTGTGACCGTTTCCGTGGGCGGCGGGGTTAGCGTGACCGATGGCGTGGGCGTTGGTAATGGTGTAGCCGTGGCAGATGGGGCAGGCGGCGGCGTCCATGTTGCCGTAGGCGTCCACGCAGCCGTGGGCGTCCACGTTGCCGTGGGTGTCCACGTTGCCGTGGGTGTCCACGTTGCTGCGGGCGTCGGCGGCGCTGTGGGGCGGGGCGTCGGCGTGTAGCTGGGCGTGGGCAGGGGGGTGAGCGTCGTTGTCGGCGCTGGCGGCGTGTGCGTAGGCGGGGGTGGCGGCGCCGGTGTGGGTGGGGGCGGCGTGGGCGTTGCCGGCAGCGGCGGCAAGAAAAGGCCGCGGTTAGCCTGAATCGTGACGCTGCTCAAACAGTTCGCCGTCATAATCTGGTACACTGTTGTGCCGTGCCGTCGCGCCAGCGCAAAGAGCGTGTCCCCCGGCTGTACCAGATAGGTGACCCAGGCGAGCGGCGGCCCGCACGGCGGTCGCGTGGGCGGCGCCGGCGGCAAATAAAGGATGGCCCCGGCAAAAATCAGGCTGTTTTCCAGGCAGTTGGCCCCTTGAATCTCGCTGATAGTGGCTCCCGAACGCACCGACAACGTAAACAGACTGTCCCCTCGCGTCACCTGATACGGTCGCCAACCCTCTGGAATCAGGCCGCAGACGGGCATAACGGCTACAGCAGTGGGCGTGTGGCTGCTGGCGGGCGCGGGCGCTGTGCCCCTTGCCGCCGTGCTGGTGGGCTGGGGCGTATGGGTGCTGGTGGGCAGCGCCAGCGTGGGGCGCGGCGTGGGGGAGGGCAGGTTGGCGACTGCCGGCAGCGACGGCAGCGCCGCCAGTCGCACCTGCCGCGCATCTACCTGCGCCAGCAGCAAAGCGGCTGCCAGCGTCAGCGCTACCGCCGCCAGCGGCAGTATGCCGCTGCGCCAGGAGCTTTGCCCCACCGCTGTGGGGCCCACCGTGACGGGCTTATTCGGGACCGTCGCCATTCTTCCCTTGCCGCACGGTGGGCATCAGGATGGGCAGCAAAACCGTGAACGTGCTGCCTTGCCCCATCTCACTGTCTACCCAGACGCGCCCTCCCTGAGCCGTCACCAGTTGGCGAACTGTAGCCAGACCCATGCCTGTATCCCCCAGCCCGGCAATGAGCGGCTCATCCGCGGACAGATGGGGATCAAAGACGTGTGGGCGATCCTGTGGCTTGATGCCTCGCCCGCTGTCCCGCACGGCTAACTGGAAAGAGCCTGGCAGGCCGATGCCGGCAGATGGCGTTTGCGACAAATGCTGCGCCTGAAGCTGCTGCGCCCGCAGTCGCACGGCCCCCCCGCTGCTGGAGGCGCGGCAGGCGTTTTCCAGCAAGTAGACGACTATCTGGTGAAGGTGCTCCTGTTCCAGACTTAACAAGGGCAGTTCTGGCATGATGTCCAGATAGAGGCGCAAATTTCTTTGCCTGAGCTGTCCCATCACGGCATCGGCGGCGGCGGCAATGGCTTCCGCCGGGTCGGCGGGCGCCGCCAGCGTGGGTTTGGGCGTATCCGGATCGGCGGCGCGGATGATTTGTTGCAACAGCAGTCCCATGCGTTCGCTGTTTCCCTTCAGTCGCCGCAGGAAGTCTCGCTGGGGTTCGTTTAATCCGCCAATTGTTTCCGACAGCAGCAGTTCCGTGTAGCCGGCAATGACCATAATGGGCGACCGGAGTTCCTGCGCCAGAGCCACCACAGCCTGGTCGGCGGGCGGCTGCCCCTTTTGCGCCAGCGCCTCCTGCAACTGGCGCAAACGGTTGTGCGCATCTTCCAGCTCCGCCGTATAGCGAGTAACCGTGTTCATGACCCATTCCGGGCTGAGTTCGGTTTGCGCGGCGGTCAGAGTCAGGGCCGCTTCCGCTTCCGCCAGCGCCGCCCGCAGCGTGGCTGTTTCGGTTTCCAGGGTGACTGTTCTGGCGACGGCTTCCCGCTGTGTTTGGGCCAATTGCGCCTGCAAAGCGTCTAATTCTGCTGCCGCTTCATCTGGCTGGCGGCGCGGGCTGAGTAGTTCCTCTGCCTTTGGGCCGGTTAATGCCGGCAGCCCCGCCGCGCCCATCTGCCAATTCCGCGCCAGCGCCAGCAGCGCTCCCAGGTAGCCGGCTAGCGCCTCCCCCAAAGCCAGTTCAGCCGCCGCCCAGGTAGGTTGGCCCTCAGGCGCGGCAGACAGCAGCAGACCTTCCACAACTCCCGCCGCGGCCAGCGGCTGCACGCGCAGGCCCCCCCCGCCAACAATGCCCAATTCCTGGTAAAGGGCAGACAATTGGCGCGCTCCCAGTCCATCAGGCGACAATTCTGCCGGCTGCTGCTGCGCCAGCGCCAGCCGCAGCGCCGGCCAATCGTCTAGTTTTAGCTGCCAGGTCTGTGCAGCCTGCTGCCATGTATGCGCTGTCTGGTCGGCCTGAACGCTGACCAGCAGGAGGTGGCTGCTGCTGTCGCTGCTGGGGACGCCAATGGCGGTGAAATGTGCCGGCAGGAAGTGAGCAGCCAGCCCTGCCGCCGCTGCCACACCTTCCCCCTGCGGCAGCCCAATCAACGGCGGCGTGGCCTGGCGCAGGGCAGCGGCTAGTTGTTCCGCCTGCGGGCGGTTGCTCATTTGCGCCAGCAGCAGGCGGCGCAGATTGGCGCGATAGGCGAAAACTGCCAGCAAAGGCAAAGCCATTAGCTGCCCCAGGCGGATCCAATACGGGATTTCGCTGGCTGGCGGGAACGGTTCCGGGTAGTTCCACAAGTGGGCGAAGTGCCCCAGAGCCAGTACCCCCAGAATGAGCAGCCGCAGCCAATGGTCTTCCGGGCGTGTGCGCAGAATTACAGCTATGGACGCCAGCAGAGCCGCCATTTGCACGGCTCCCCAGACGAGGGTTTGCGGGGAAGCGTTATAGGGGGCAGCCGTCTGGCCTTGCCAGACGAGGTTGTACCAGTTGCTGGCAAAGAAGATGTAGACGACGACGGTGAGCAGAAGCCCGATACCCAGGACGGCATCGGGCAGGCGGGGGGCGCGACGGAACGGGGGGGTGAGCGCCCAGGCCAGGCACAGCGCTGTGCCTGTGTTCAGAGCCTGTTCCAGCGGCGGCAGAATGGCGGCATCCAGCAGACCCTGCCGCCCCGGATCGGCGGCAATAGCCGCGCTCCCCAGCGCCGCCAGCAGCAACAGCAGGCGCGCCAGCAGTAGAGCGGCAGCGCTCCAGGCCACGCGCCGCGCCTGTTCGTCGCTGCGCTCGCGCCGTACTTGCCACCAGGCCAGCGCCAGGGCTGCTTGCAGGGCAAACAGCGTCGTCAGGTGGTAGACCAGGTTGCCGGGGGAGGCGCTTAATAGTTGGGCTAACTGTTGTGAAATAGACACGTGTACAGGTGACGCGCCCAGGGCGTCTGGCCGGGGTCACAACCCCAGTCAACATAAAAGATCGTGCCTATAGCATAGCACAAACTGGCCTGGCGTGTGTAGCTTCTGGTGAAGCATTCGTGAAGACTGGGGGTCAGGCTGGCAAGAAAAAGGGCAGATACGCTGGCGCGCATCTGCCCTCAAACGGTTCATGGGGTAATAGGGGAGAGCAGGACGCTAATTGAGTTCCTGGGCGCGCAAATATTTCTTGATCTCAATCAAGGCCATTTGCCCCACGCCGGCAATAGACAGCAGAGCGTCGTCGCCCCCCTCGTCCAGTCGCGCCAGCAAGTCGCCCACGGTGAAAATGCCGGCATCCACCAACGCCGATTCCGCGCGCTTGCCTATGCCAATAGCCTGCACAGGCATCGCCTCCGGCGAAGCTGCCAGCAGCGCTTCCTCTTGCAGAGACCGGATTTCCTCACGCTTTTGCAGACGACGCATGAAGCGATCTACCTGGCCTTCCGTGTCTACCAGGCGTTGTTGCCCGGTGAAGAACGGGTGCGTGCCTGACCAGATTTCTACTTGCATTTCGGGCACGGTGGAGCCGACGGACATCACCGTTTCACCGTTTACGATAACTTTGGCGTTAGCGTGCCATTCAGGATGGATGTCTTTCTTCATGCGACATTACTCCGTGGGGTAGACGCTGACGTACTTGCGCCCCTGTTTGGTTTCAAACGTCACGCGACCTTCAGCCATGGCAAAAATGGTATAGTCGCGCCCCAGGCCGACGTTGTTGCCTGGATGGTAGCGTGTCCCTTTCTGGCGCACAATAATGTTCCCTGGGATAACCTGTTCGCCGCCATAGCGCTTGACGCCCAGTCGTTTGGAATTGCTATCCCGACCATTTCGCGTGGAGCCGCCGCCTTTTTTATGTGCCATAATACTTTCTCCTTGTGCGGGCAGGACGCTCGCTGCCGCCAACCGTCATCAGACGGACGTCATCAGACGGCGCGGCTGGCGGCTCGTTTACCCCACCATAATCTCATCAATGTGCAGCCGTGTGTAAGATTGGCGATGCCCCCGGCGTTGGCGATACCGGCTCTTGGGGCGATACTTCCAGACGAAAATTTTCTTGCCGCGATACTGCTCAATAACGGTCGCCTTAACGCTGGCGCCCGCCACAGCAGGCTGGCCAATGTGAACCTGATCCTCATTAGCCAGAAGTAGCACGTTGTTTAACTCAATTTGCTCACCGACTTCATAGGGTAGTTTCTCTACTGAGAAGCTGTGACCCTCTTCGGCGCGGTACTGCCGGCCGCCGCATTCAACAATTGCGTACACGATATACCTCCAAAAAAAACCAGCATCTTGCAATGCCGGCTGGGTCGAATGTTATGGGCTGCCTGGTCGTGCGGTAACCAGCGCAACGGACTACAAATTATAGCCCCCTCCCTGGTTCCTGTCAAAAACTAGCGAATTAGAAAATCGTATTCGCGCGTTCGCCATGGTGGATGTGGGACATAAACTCATGGCGCGTTTTTTCGCAATCCTTGAACGCGCCGCGCATGGCGCTGGTGATCATGCGCGAATGTTCCTTTTTGATGCCCCGCATCATGGCGCACATGTGCGAGCCTTCTACGACCACAGCCACGCCAATCGGGT
>JAGVTM010000235.1 GCA_019136785.1 Chloroflexota bacterium
GGTCCAGTTGGTACACCTTCTCCCCCACCGGTATGGCCATAGCCTCCAACTGCAACTGCTCATTAGGCCGCAAATCAGCTACCAGCCGCACTTGCAGCCCATTGTCAACCGTAAACAGCGCCCGCTGCGGCGGCTGCGCTGGCGTATACCCATCCGCCTGCCCCAACAAAAACGCCCCCCAATTATTGATGCGGAAATAAAGCAGCCCATCGTGCAAGCTAAACCTCTCATCCGTATAATGCACGCTGCTATCAATAAAGCTGAACTCCTCCGCCACATACCCAATATCTACCGCCCCAATCGTCGCCAGATATTCCATAATAATGGCGTTGATATACAACCCCTTGACGATCTTCCAATAACTGCCGTCATCCATAGTGCCATACTCTTTGTAAGGCCCCGCATACAAATTGCTCCAGGCGGTGGCTTCCACCTCAAAGTCAAACTGCCAGATTTTGACCGCCCGGTAAAAATCCTGGTAATAGATCCACCTATGCGTAGGGCACCAGGAAAGCGCCTCAATCACCTTCTCGCGCCGGCTCGCGGGAGGCGTCAGGCGCGTCCCCCGCGCATTCAAGCCGTTCAATTCCTTGATGCGCGTCAGCTCATCAAACTTCCCTTCCTCCACCCAACGCTCAAACGCCTCTAAAAACAGATACGGGTCTTGTGTCTGCAAATACTGGCGCCCGGCAGGCGACAACTTGCCGGCATTCGTCACCAACCCGGCGCCTTGCGCGAACATATCCAGGCCAAACGGTCGCACCACAGTTCGCCCCGTCACCGTATCCGGCTCCTCATAAAAATCGCCCATCACCAGATTGGACATCACCTTGCGCACGCTCGCTGCCGTCAACTCACGGTTCTTCTCACTCCACTTCAGCGCCCCCTGCTCCACCAGTTGCAAATAAGTCAACAAATCAGTCCGCCCGACCGTCTCCGTTTCGGCTTCCAGGATAGGGTAGGCCGCCCGATAGTGCTGTACCGTAGCCGGCAGCGCCTCCACGCCTTCCAGTTGGAACCGCTCCACAGGCAGCGCCAGGTCCGCCAGCAAAGGATGGGGGCGCGGCGGCAGTTGCCCATATTGGGCTACAAACGCCTGCGAGTCAAACACGCCATCGTGGTGATAAGCGTTAGAAACAGCCTGCTGCGCCACCGGATCAAGCTGCTGCCACACACGGCGCAAACGCTCCTTATCCAGCAAATGCCGGCACACAACCTCAATACGCTCTGCCTTGCGCGTCACGCCCTTACCTGCGCCCAACAGCGCCACATACTTCATCAGAACATCGCTATTCCAACGTTCTAACGCGGCTGCCAGAGTTGTCATTCTGCTTCACTCTCCACACTATCCGGCTGATAGGCAATTTGCACAGCCGTCTCCGTCACCCCATCATACGCCTTCGCCAGCCAGCGGCGCGCTTCCGGCAAAAAGTCAGGATCGCCCGTTCGTTCCAACAAAGGATAAGGCTCCTCCGGCGGGGTCACGTGTATCGAAAATCGCTCCAGCTCTGGCCCAATTTGCCAGTAATCAGACACCGACTCCGTCAACGGTTGGGCAGGCGCATATTCCGCTGCCATGGCCGCTTCATCCTCCCCTGTCCCCAACGCCGCCAGAATCTCTTCCTGACTCTTTCCCCGCAGCCGGAACAGCAAAAATGGATCCACGTCAAACCGTTCCGCCAGAATATAATGCACCGCTGCCAGATGCTTGCACACATCCGCCCAATCGGGACAGCTACAACTCTGCTTCAACTCCCACTTATTGGGGAACAGGTCCAGCTTCACCGCCGCAAACGCCTCCTCAATTTCTTGCGGCATCTCCCCCGCCAGCAGCTGCGCCACAAAATACGGTCGTTCCACCAGCGCCGCGATAACCTTATTCCAATCCGCCTCACTCAACGGCTGCAGCGCAATACTGATCTTATAAGGCGTCGCCCGCGATCCCTGCACCTTCGCCGTAATCTGCCCCTTCCCCTCCTGCAGCGACAACACCTGCCCCTTCCGCGCATAACTGCGCCCCCGCTGCAAGCGCCCCCGATCCATCACCCGCTCCATAGCCGCAATCCAGCGCGTCGCCCACCAATTCTTCACAAACTCCCCGCGCTTACTCCGGGCCTTAATGCCCTCGTCCGTGTCTATTGG
>JAGVTM010000316.1 GCA_019136785.1 Chloroflexota bacterium
AAGCTGGAGTATTGGGCTGTAGTGTGGGGCACTGCCGTGATGGTGATCACCGGTTTTATGCTGTGGAACCCGATTGCCACCACCGCCGTCTTGCCCGGCCAGATTATCCCAGTCGCCCTGGCGGCGCATGGCGGCGAAGCGGTGTTGGCGGTGCTCTCTATCCTCATCTGGCACATGTACAATGTGCACATCAAGCATTTCAACCCCAGTATGTTCACGGGCAACCTTCCTCATAAGATTATGGAGGAAGAGCACGCCCTGGAACTGGAGCGACTGGAAGGCGGCGGCGAGCCCTGGCCAGGACTGGCCTTGCCTGTGCTGTACCGCCGCCGTCGAATTTTTTTAATAGCCAGTGTCATCATCGGCGGCGTGATACTGGTTGTATTGGTATGGGCTTTTACGTTTGAGCAAACGGCCATCACCACGATTCCGCAAGCGACGCGTGACGTGTTTACCCCACTAAGCACGCCTATACCGTAACAGATCATATAAGGAGGTTTGTATGAAACGGATGATCAAAATCTCGTGGGTACTGGGATTGATCCTCCTCTCCAGCTTCATGCTGTTTGCGTGCAGCGATGCAGGATCAGGCACGGCAGGCACACCCGTTGTCGTAACCCGTGAAGTTCCCGTGACGGTCGAAGTGGAAGGACCGGCCGTCGAAGTAACCCGCATTGTGGAAGTGATGGTGGAAGCGACGCCCGTCGTGCCCGTCATCCCATTCCTGGACCAATGGGTCAACTCGGGCCATGCCGACAAAACGGCGGAAGCCTTCGTCCATTGGAACGAGGATGATCCCGCCGAAGTGCCAGAATCGTGCGCCAAATGCCACAGCGGCATTGGGTATCAGGATTTCATTGGCGCGGACGGCAGCGCGGCCGGGGTTGTTGATGCTCCAGCCGCCATTGGCGCGGTCATCACCTGTGACGCCTGCCACAATGCAGCCACCGTCATGATGAGCAGCGTCGTTTTCCCGTCCGGGTTGGAAGTGACCGGTTTAGGCCCAGAGGCGCGTTGTATGCAATGCCACCAGGGACGGTATTCCAAGCCAGGCGTGGATGAAGCGATTGCCAACGCCGGCCTGACGGACGATGTAGACACCCCCAGCGAAGACCTGGGCTTTGCCAATATTCATTACTACGCGGCGGCGGCTACGCTGTATGGCACGGCAGTCAAGGGCGGGTATGAATATGACGGCAAAACGTATGACGCCAAGTTTGACCACGTAGCCGGTTATGACACCTGCGTCTCCTGCCACAACCCGCACACTTTGGAAGTGAAGGTGGCGGAATGCCAGGGATGCCATACGAATGTGGAAACGGTGGAAGACCTGAAGAACGTTCGTATGCAGGGTTCGCTGGTTGACTTCAACGGCAACGGCGACCTGGAAGAAGGCATCTACTACGAAGTCGTGGGCATGCAAGAGACCTTGATGATGGCTATTCAGGCATATGCGCGCCAGGTAGCCGAGCAGCCAATTGTGTACAATACGGCGCGCCATCCTTACTTCTTCATTGACGCCAACGACGATGGGCTGTTGGATGACGGCGACACGGAGCGGTATGCGTCCTGGACGGCGCGCCTGGCCAGGGCTGCTTACAACTACCAGGTATCGCTGAAAGACCCCGGCTTCTTTGCACATGGCGGCAAATACATCATCGAACTGCTGTACGACTCTATCGAAGACCTGAACAGCGCTCTGGCAGAACCGATTGATATGTCGGCTATGCACCGCATTGATCATGGTCACTTTGCCGGTTCAGAAGAAGCGTTCCGCCATTGGGACGCCGAAGGCGAAGTGCCGGGTTCTTGCAGCCGCTGCCATTCGGCGGCGGGCCTGCCGCTCTTTATTGAGCAGGGCGTGGCTATCAACCAACATCCAGCTAATGGCCTCAACTGCGCCACCTGCCACAATGACCTGGCTACCTTTACCCGTTACGAGGTGGAAGACGTGCCGTTCCCCAGCGGGGCCACGCTCACTCTGGGCGAACCGGACAGCAACCTGTGTCTCAACTGCCATCAGGGGCGCGAATCTACGACCAGCGTCAACCGGTTGATCGGCGACCTGGGAGCAGATGAACAGTCGGATCGTCTGCGCTTCTTGAATGTCCATTACTTTGCCGCCGGGGCCACGCTGTTTGGCACGGAAGCGAAGGGGGCTTATGAGTTTAGCGGGCAGGTGTACGCCGGGCGGAATGAGCATGTGGGCGCGTTTGATACGTGCATTGACTGCCATAATACGCACGCGCTGGAAGTGGAAGTGTTAGAGTGCGCGGAGTGCCACGAGAACGTGGAGACGGCTGCTGACCTGACGGCTATTCGCGTGAGCGAAGATGACTTTGATGGCGACGGCGATGCCGTGGAAGGTCTGGCGGGCGAAATCGCCACTATGCACGAGATGTTGTATACGGCTATGCAAGCGTACGCGACGAATACGGTAGGCACGGGCATCGTTTACTCTAGCGCCGCCTATCCGTACTTCTTTGCGGACGGCAACGGCAATGGGGCCGCCGATGCGGAGGAACTGGATCGGGCGAACGGCTTCAACTTGTGGACGCCCGCCTTGCTGCGCGCGGCGTACAACTATCAATATGTGAGTAAGGACCCAGGGGCGTTTGCCCACAATGGCAGATACATCCTGGAGGTTTTGTACGACTCTCTGACCAGCCTGGGAGCGGATACGACGACCATGATCCGGCCTTAGGGCGGTGATCAGGTAGCTGGATAAGGCCGGATGCCGTTGGGTATCCGGCCTTATTTGTATGACGCTCTTTGTCTTTTGGTGTTTAGCTTGAGTTGCTTCAATAATATCCGTAAACGGGGGTGCGGGTATCCCCCAACCCCCAACCCCCTTCCCCCAGGGTAAGGGGGCTTTTCGGAGAGGGCGAGGGGCGCTGCGCGCCCCTCGCCCCCCATTACCCCTTCCCTGGTAATGGGGGCATAGAATCCAAGGCGCAAATCCCCATCTCCCAACCCCCTTTTCCCCTTAGGAGGAAGGGGGCTTGGGGTTTATCCATGAGCGACGCTTTTTACGCCATTATTTATCTGGGGTACGGTCTGGCCTTCATTATGATGGGGGCGATTGTGCTGCTGGAACACGTGCGGGCTTCGGATGAACGGCTGCGCCATGCGCTGCGCCCATTGGTTATCTTTGGCATTTTGCATGGCGGGCACGAGTGGCTGGAAATGTTGGAGCGGCCCATGCTGCTGCCTTTCCAGGCGGTGGCGCCTGAGCTTTGGGAAGCGGCGCGGCTGGGGCTGCTGGCTTTTTCTTTTTTATCGCTGACGGCTTTTGGGGCTTCACTGCTGTCGCCAGACGCCGCTATCCGGCGCATCAGTTTGCTGGGGCCGCTGCTGCAAGGGGGGATTTGGGCCGGCGGGCTGCTGGTGATGCGCGGACGGTATGCGCCGGACGCTTTGTGGGACGTGGTGGACGTGTGGACTCGCTATGTGTTGGGTATCCCGGCGGCGCTGACGGCGTCGGCGGGGCTGGTGGCGCAACAGCGGGCTTTTCGACGGGCGGGGATGGAGCAGTTTGGCCGGGATAGCCTGTGGGCTTCGATTGCTTTTGCCTGGTATGGGTTGTTGGGGCAGTTGTTCACCCGCCCCAGTTTGCTGCCGCCTTCCACTTTTTTGAACCAGGAATTGTTCTTGCAGTTTTTTGGTTTCCCGGTGCAACTGCTGCGGGCAGCTACGGCGGTAGCCGTTTCCTTTTTTATTATTCGTTCGCTGCGCTCTTTTGAAGTGGAAACGCAGCGGAAGATCATGCAACTGCAGGACGCGCGGCTGCAAGAAGCGGAAAAACGGGAGGCGCTGCGGGGGGATTTGCTGCGGCGGGTGGTGGCGGCGCAAGAGGCGGAGCGGCAGCGGATCGCGCGGGAATTGCACGATGAGACGGGGCAGGAGTTAACGGCTATTGGGTTGGGGCTGCGGGGGGTTTCGCGCATTCTGGCGCAAAATAGTGAATTGGCGGCGCACAATTTGCGGCAGTTGGAGGAGCTGGTAGCCAGGTCGTTGGATGAGCTGCAGCGGTTGATTGCCAATTTACGCCCTTCGCATCTGGATGATTTGGGATTGCCGGCAGCTCTCCGCTGGTGGGCGGGGGAAACGCAAAAACTAACGACGCTGAACGTCACGGTGGAAGTGGTAGGCCAGGAGCGCCCGCTGGCGTCGCCGGTGAAGACGGCTATTTTCCGCATTGCCCAGGAAGCG
The DNA here is from genome assembly GCA_019136785.1 of Chloroflexota bacterium. Classification (GTDB taxonomy): domain Bacteria; phylum Chloroflexota; class Anaerolineae; order Promineifilales; family Promineifilaceae; genus JAGVTM01. The sequence continues at coordinate 4,213 of JAGVTM010000316.1, forward strand.
TTGACCAACGTGATCAAGCACGCTCAGGCGCAAAATGTGGCTATCACCCTGGCTTATAACCGCGCCGACGTCAGCATTCAGGTGCAAGACGACGGCTGGGGGTTTGACGTAGAGCGGGCGCTGAGCGATGAGCGCCGCCAATCGTGGGGGCTGTTGGGGATGCGGGAGCGGGCGTCGCTGTTGGGGGGGCAGTTTATTCTGGATTCACGACCAGGGCGCGGCACGCGGATTCTGGTGGTCATCCCTTACCAGACGGAATGGCCTGCCGCGGACCAAGGAGGTGGGCAAAATGGGGATACGCCTGTTGCTGGTGGATGACCACGTGGTGGTGCGCCTGGGGCTGCGTATGCTGCTGGAAAGCGAAGAGGATATTGAAATCGTGGGCGAGTCGGGCACGGGCAACGAAGCCATGCGGGACGTGGCGCGCCTGCTGCCGGATGTGGTGTTAATGGATATTGGTTTGCCGGATATTTCGGGGATTGAAGCCACGCGCCAGATTAAGAGCCAGTATCCGCAAACGGCGGTGGTGGCGCTGACGATCCACGAGGACGAGGAGTATTTCTTCCAGATGTTGGACGCGGGGGCGAATGGTTACGTGCCGAAACGGGCGGCGCCGGAGGAGTTGATAACGGCTATCCGCGCGGCGGCGGCCAATGAGGTGTATTTGTATCCGTCGCTGGCGAAGTTGTTGGTGCGGGATTTTTTGAGCCAGCAGGGTGGGGAGGCGCCAGAGGCGTCGCTGGATGCGCTGACGCCGCGGGAGGAGGAGGTGCTGGCGTGGCTGGCGGAGGGGGCGAGCAATGCGGAGATTGCGGAGAAGCTGGTGATCAGTCCGAAGACGGTGGCGCGCCACCGGGAGAATATTATGCACAAGCTGAATCTGCATTCGCGTACGGAGTTGGTGAAGTATGCGATTCGGAAGGGGATCATTAAGGCGTAAAGATTTTGCCGCTAAGACGCGAAGGGGAGGGGAGGGGAGGGGAGGGGAGGGGAGGGGAATAATTAATTGGTGAATTGGTGAATGGTTAATGAGGGGGGATTCCTCAGGCTGGCGCCTTCGGAATGACAATGGTACATGACGGATGCGCCGGGGGCGGATTGCCAATGGGTGTGTTTCAAATGAGTTGAAAAACAGTTGAAAGTCATACCGATTTCCTGGATAGTTATGAATCAGCAAAAACATAACAACAGGAGAGAGAGATGACTTTCAAC
>JAGVTM010000075.1 GCA_019136785.1 Chloroflexota bacterium
GCGAAAGTGGCTGGCAGAGCACTGTAGGAGCTCGACAGAAATCTGGCTGGTTTACTACCGGAGGCAGACCGGAAAGCCGCGCATTCCATACAATGATGCGGTCGAAGAGGCGCTCTGCTTTGGATGGATTGACAGCATCACCAAGGATCTAGATCAGGAGCGATACGCTCAACGGTTCACTCCGAGAAAACAACAAAGCAAATTCTCGCAAACGAACAAAGAGAGACTCAAAAGGTTGATCAAAAAGGGGAAAGTGATGCCAGAAGTGTTGGCTAACCTCAGCGACATTGGCTTGGAAGATTTTGAGTATCCGACGGATATTATGGTAGCCATCCGTGAGAACAAGCAGGCTTGGGAGAACTTTCAGAGATATTCGGGATCGTACCAGCGGATTCGTATTGCCTATGTGGATGGGGCACGAAACAGACCTGGTGAATATGAGAAACGGCTGAAGTACTTGATTAGGATGACGGAGCAGGATAAGCAATTCGGGTTTGGGATAGAAGACTACTATTGATGAGAGGCGTTCAGACGAGACGCAATAGGCTGCAGAAGAATCGAGTTCATCTGCATCAAGAAGGCGGACTGATATACGCTGCAGGCGACGCTGCTTTGCGGACTTGTATCGCGGTGCGATTTGGTTATATGAGGCACATTGAATTGAGGGCTCACCGGGTAACTCGCGGCGCGCCTGAGCTTCGTCGTTAGGCGCTTTAACTATCACTTTCGCAGCGTCATAAATTTACAGCCATAAAACCAATGAATGCGAACGAATTGCTATCAGCCCTTAAAGCGCAAGAAGTAGCATTGCATCAGCCAGAACTTCGACGGGACATAGGCTTTATCTCTCAGGTATTGCATGACGGCTTCATGGAGTTTGGTCGGTCTGGAGCAACATATTCCAAATCGCAAATTATTAACCTCCTATCAAATGAAGATCCCGACGAGCCTATTGAAGTATGGTCCCAGGACTATCAAGTTCATGTGCAAGATGGCAATATTGCTTTACTTCTGTACAAATCGGCACACGTTGCCAGGGACAATCAACTTACTCGTCACACGCTGAGAAGCTCACTTTGGCAGCGCACCCCCGATGGTTGGCAAATGGTCTTCCATCAAGGCACTGCCACGGAGCCTTTTGAAGCATCAGAGAACAACGAATCCTCCAATGCGATGCGCGTCTAACCTTTCAGTCAACCTGACCACCCCAAACCACCCCAAGCTGCGCTTTGGGTTCCCTCCGTTGCTACATAACTCTGGTGGCAGATTACTTCCAACGGTTGGGCGCACCGCTCACAGCACGAAAGTGAATTGCATGGGAACGGAAACACAAATCGTCATTGGCATACCTGGCAGATGACCGACTCACAATGTGGCAGCTAGAGGCTATTCAGCGCTCCATCTCGGATGTGTGATGGCAGGAGTTGCTGATTGGAAGAACGATGTATGACTAACCATGGAAATGGAAGACAAGGACCTTTCCCCCCAGCCGTCGGTAACGCCAGCCGTTTGGTCGGACACTGACACCGCCGGCCGAACGCCGCGCTCCCTCAGGTGCAGGCAGGCGGCTACCGCCGCCAAACTACGCCTGGTGCGACCTGAAAAGCCGCTTGTTTAGCTGTTGCACATTCAAAACTGAATGATGCAATGCTTCGGCAGGCTCAGCACAGGCTCTAACCCACACAGGTAAACAAGCGGAACAGGGTAAACCCGATACATTCCCAATGGGTAGGGCGGCTGTAAGGCTAACCAATGATGTAGCGGGTAAGGATGCTGGAGAAAGCGAAGGCCAGGCTGTAATGGCTTGGATACGGGTTCGGAATTTGCCCGGCGTGAAAACGAGCGCGAACGCTGCGTTCGACACTTCCAGCAGAGCGCCGCCGAAGGGTCGGCGGTGTTAGGCCTTCTACCCGCTCAAAAGAGTGTTGCCATGACCAATTACGATGAACAGTATCAGATTGAGAAAAATCTATTTGGCTCTCCATACGTTGAGTTTGAAACGTTTGTAAGTCAACATGCCGTACAGGGTGGCAAGGCTCTTGACCTTGGTTGTGGTCAGGGTAGAGATGCTTTGATGTTGGCTGAATATGGCTATACCGTCATTGGTGTTGATTCCTCGTATGTTGGCGTTGCTCAAATGATTGATATGGCAAAAGCCAGAGGGCTAGCTGTAAACGGAGTGGTGGCCAACCTCTATGATTATCAAATAAAAGAAAACTTTGATGCGATTGTTTTAGATTCAATCCTGCATTTTGCAAAAGCTGACAGACACAGGGAGTTAGCTTTACTGGATAGGCTTGTTTCGCACATCAACGAAAATGGGTTTTTGTTCCTTTTCGTACATCGATCACGGAAGAAAGAAAAGGTTCTCAAATCCTGGTATGAAAGAGTGGCATCAGATTTTGAGCTGGTCAAGGAAGGCTACATTGACTATGTTTATGAGGAAATGGCTACAAGGTTTCAATCTGAGTTTCAGTTTTACATGTTAATTCTGAAACGAATTCGAGAGGCCTAACAACGCTTGCAGCGGAGCAGCGAGTCTGCGGCTCGTTTGAGTTGTTTCGTTTGACCAACCAGGCCGACCGGCCCGCCGCCCGATGAAGTCAGCGTTAACCAGCGAGGGAGACTCCGTGGCGATGGCTGGCGTTCAAGACCAATGGGCCGCTGGGTCAAGTTACGAAGACTTCATGGGCCGCTGGAGCCGCAGCCTCGCGCAGGAGTTCGTCTCTTGGTTGCGAATCCCCAGTCAACTTGATTGGCTGGATGTCGGGTGTGGTACAGGGGCCCTTGCCGATGCAATCTGCAGCCACGCCGATCCTGCGTCTGTCATCGGCTGCGATCCAGCAGCGCCTTTCGTCGAATACGCTAGAGAACATAGTCGTGATGCACGACAATCCTTCGTTGTCGCCGGAGCTGGCAACCTGCCGCGCCGCCCTGACGGGTTCGGCAGCGTTAGCTCCTTGCTGGCCTTGAACTTCATGCCAGACCCCAATGGCGCAGTTCAGGAAATGAAGTCCGTCGCCACACCGCAAGCCACAGTGTCCGCCTGCGTGTGGGATTACAGTGACGGGATGCTGTTTCTCCGCTACTTCTGGGATTCGGTCACGTCGCAGGATCCGGCAGCCGCGGCGCTCGACGAGGGCGCCCGGTTCCCACTCTGCCGCCGCGACGCGCTGCTGACGCTGTTTTGCGACAGCAACCTGGGTGACGTGTGCTGTGAGCCGATCACAATCCGAACGGTGTTCACCAGCTTCAGTGATTTCTGGCGCCCGTTTCTCGGCGGGGCAGGCCCCGCACCATCATACGTTGCATCGCTTGGCGCCGACCGTCGTGCGATCCTTGCGCGGGAACTTGAAAGAACGTTGCGACCAGGACTCGATGGAACGATCAATCTCACCGCGCGAGCCTGGGCAGTTCGTGGAACTGTAGTCTGATGAACACGCTGCTTAAAACAGCATGCAGACGAGGATCAATGCTTTATTGGACACATCGCTGGTATAAAGGATGTCGTAGGCTTTCACGGCGAGTCCGTTTCAGAGCTACGCGCTGCTTTCGAGGAAAAAGGGTATCAACATTCTGTTCGAGGATGATATTTACGAACTGGCCTATTGGCTTCTGAAGATGAATGACGCCAAGAATAGAGGAACGAACACCAGGTCCCGTCATACCGTGTACGGGGTGGCGGGAGTCTACGCTATGGAAGCACGTCTGGTTCGTGATGACATCGTGCGTATACTGGAAAGTCATGGCGTACCGTCAGGAGCCGTTATCGAATACGACGACGACGTATGACGGTTGGTTAGCGAGAGGTGCCGGTGAGCGGCGGCCGTTTTAGCAAATGGCGTAGATGAGAACATCTCTCACGTTTGTTCGACACACAACTGGCGCTACCTCATGAGTTTCCAAGACGACCCTGACGTGATCCGCTGGCGTCTGCACTTGAAGTCCCCCGTAGCAAAGGTCTATCGTGCGCTGGCGACAGATGATGGGCGGGCGCGTTTCTGGGCTGAGTCCGCCAGGGAACACGACGGCTTCATCCATTTTGTGTTTCCAAATGGCGCTCGCTGGAATGGGCGAATCCTGCAGGCGCGCCCGCCACACACCTATGCGGTGCTATACTTCGGAGGCTCAGTGGCGACATTTGAGCTGGCAGACGACGGCCAGGGCGGCACCGATCTGTCCTTAACTGACTCCGGTGTGCCCATCCAACATCGCGCGGAAGTTATCGCGGGATGGGTTTCGGTGCTGATGAATTTGAAAGCAGTTGTTGATTTCGGCGTAGACCTGCGTGGACATGATGCCACGCGGCATTGGGACAATGGCTATGTTGAAAACTAATATGCGGAGTTTGCTGGTCTGCCAGACGCCACGCTGCAGCAGGTGTTGAAATTTGCGCCGGAATTGACCGGGACGCCTGGTGAATAAAGCCCCTCCCATCCCGGCGTGCCGCCGATATGCTTCAGGCTGACGCCCAACATTGCGCTCCCTCTTAATATGCCTCTGACATTTTTCCCATGGCCTCCAACACAAACTGCACCATTGCCGGCATCTGCGCGGGTGGGGCGTTTGCCACCTGGACTCTGAGGGTCTTTTCGCCGGCGGGCGCGAAAACGCCGAAATCCAGAAGCTGTTGGCGCAGATGCGCCAGTTCTTGCGGGGGGTGCGGCAGATAGCCGAAATAAAATTCAAGCTGTCCATTGGGCCAGCCGTACATGAAGCTGACAAGGCGCTGCTTTTGTTGCAGCATTGTGCGAAGGGAAAACCCTTTTTGACCCCAATAGATGGTGTAACCCTGCACCTCTGCCCGATCCAGGATGTGGGTAAAGAGCGCCACTGCCTCAGGTGGAAGCTGGTTCAAAAATTCGGCGCGGGTGGTCTGGCTCTTGCCGGCATCCGGCTTCTGCCGCCGGCCCGCCTCCGTCAAACCAACCACGCGCGGCACAAGCGCCTTTTGTTCATGCCCCAGAAACTGCCTGATTTCCACAGCCAGGACTTCCACATCCAGCAGTTTCTCATTGAGGAATTCCACCAGACGACGCAGTTCGGCTGTGGTCTCATCGGCGACGAAAATCAGGCGCACCCGCCCGTTGCGTAGATTCGATTCTACGCTGCGCCAATAGGCTTCCACTGCTGTTTCGTCTGTTTCATCCAACAATGCCAGGATCAGATCATCGAGCGAACTGTTCTGTTTCTGCGCCGTTTCGGCGGCAGCCTGGCGCAGCCTGTCAATGGCCCAATATTCGATGCCATTGGCGGCGTAGTCCAGCATCTGCGCCACCACTTCGCGCCGGGCGCGGGTATCAACCGCGCGCTTGCATTCGACAAAGGTAGGTATCCCATCCTGGTCGAGAAACAGATGATCCAGACTCCACCTCCCAGTCTCGCCCACATTTCCGGGGACACCCATCTCCCTGGATAC
>JAGVTM010000326.1 GCA_019136785.1 Chloroflexota bacterium
TAGTGCTGCTGCTGATACCCGAAGTCAGGCCATAGTAACCATTGCTGTTGTTATTGCGGAACGTATTGCCATTCAGGTTAACGTCAATAACGGCGGTCGTGCCCAGCGCATACAAACCATACGCGGCGGAATACTCGAAGGTGCTGCTACTGACAGCCACATCTTCATTGTCCGACCGGAACAAAGAAGCTGCGCCCTGCGGGGCGTTGCTGCCGCCATAACGGAAGATGGCATTGTCTACCACATTGTTATACGGTCCCAGGTGCAGGTAGATGCCGCCCCAGTCGCCCGGCGCCGGGCTGGTGGCATTGCCGTCGCCATTGCTGTCGCCGCCATAGCTGTCATCTTTGTAGGAAGTGAAAACGACAGGCAGGCCGGGCGCGCCATCTGCCGCCAATGTGCCGTAGATGTGCAGGTCGTCATCGGCGCTATCTGCCTTAACAACCACGCCCGGCTCCACAGTGAGAATGACGTCATTGATGACGACCACGTCACAAGTCATGATGTAAGGACTTTGGGCCACAGTCCAGGTGGTGTGGTGAATGATCGTCCCGCAAACGTTCGTACTGGTAGGTGTTGGGTTTTCATAGTAAGCGAGTGATGAGTTAGCAGCCGGGCCAGTGGGAGTTTGGGCCGCAAACGTAGACCGGGTCAAGATGAACAGACCCGCCAGGAACAAGGAGATGAACAGGTATCTAACTTTCACAAATGTCCTCCATGAATTTTTTGATTATTAGTGACAGATGGCGCGTCCATGCGGCCATCCAGGGGAAACGATCAAGCAAATGCAGCCGCGCAGCAGCCTTTCAAGGTGGTCTGCACCTGCCAGCCACAGAATGGAACCAACACCTGGCGCAATACAGCCCCCGATCATATGCTTTCCAGGCTGATATAGCAAAGGATTGGTGAATTTTAGTATAGATTTACCCAAAATGACCCGGCGGCGCGGGCGCGAATAGGCAGCCATTCTCAGTTTGAACGACTTTGCTTCTTTGGGCTGCCCCCCATCCCCCAACCCCCTTCTCCCTAAGAAGGGAAGGAGGTTTTGGGAGAGGGCGAGGGGTGCTGCGCGCCCTCACCCTACATGACCCCTTCCTGCAATGGAAGCGAGATTGCCCAACTATTTTCTCAAGGCTTGAAGGAGGAAGTGGGCTTTTAGTCAGCCGCCAGATTGGGAATTGTTAGCGGCGAGCACACATTGCCGCCGCTGCGGGATTCTGTTATAATATAGGTGCTTAGGCGTAGATAGGCGGCACCTAAAGTGGGCAACTCCCACTTTTTTGTTTTATTGGGACAAAATCAATTCGTCATAGGGTTGACTCAGTGAAAAGTGAATTCCTCATAGCATTTAATGAAATCTGCCAGGCGCGTAACCTGCCGCAGGATGTAGTCATCGAAGCGTTGAAAACAGCGCTTGTCTCCGCTTACCGGCGTAACGTCAATGCCAGCAACAACCAGCAGGTGGTGGTGGAAATTGACCGCCACACCGGCGAGCCCACCGTTTACGCGGAGAAAGAGGTGGTGGAATCCATCATTGATGATCGCACGGAAGTGCGCATTGATGACGCGCGGTCGGCTGGCTATGGCAATGTCGAGCTAGGCGACATGGTGTTGATGGACAGCACCCCTGCTCATTTCGGGCGTATTGCAGCGCAAACGGCCAAGCAAGTGATCTTGCAGCGCGTGCGCGAAGCGGAGCGAGAACAGTTATACGAAGACTTTTCTGCCCGCGAGGGAGAAATCGTCAACGGCACCGTGCAAAGCATCAGCGGGCAGAGCATCACTATTGGCCTGGGGCGCACGGAAGCGCTGCTGCCGCGCAGCCAGCAGGTAAACACAGAACGGTATCGCCCCCACGACAAGATTCGGGTATACGTGCTCGAAGTGCGCCGCACCAACCGCGGACCCCAGATTATTGTCAGTCGCAACCACCGCAACTTGCTGCGCCGCCTGTTGGAGCTGGAAGTGCCAGAAATTTACAACGGGCAGGTGGAGATCAAGAGCATTGCGCGGGAAGCAGGCGCACGTTCCAAAGTAGCTGTGATGGCTCTGCAACCAGGCGTTGACCCGGTAGGAGCGTGCGTGGGTATGCGCGGTGTGCGCATTCAAAGCATCGTGCGCGAACTGAACGATGAAAAGATTGACGTGATCGAGTGGGATGCAGACCATCCGACATTTATAGCCAAGGCGCTCAGCCCGGCGCGGGTGGCGCAGGTATTCCTGGAAGATGATCCCGAAGAGGGCAAGACGGCGGTGGTGATCGTGCCTGATGATCAGCTTTCGCTGGCGATTGGCCGCGAAGGGCAAAACGCCCGCCTGGCAGCCAAGCTAACCGGATGGCGCATTGACATCAAGAGTATGACGGAATCCGCGGCTGAGTCGCTGCAGTTGTTAGACAATCCAGCGGTGGATCGAAACGTAGCGCGTAACAAAGAATTGCTGGAGCAGGTGCAGTTGGTATTGGCCAAGAGAGAGGCTTCGCGCCCAATTACGGCTGAGGATTACAACCTGCTGAACCGCTTTGTATCCAGCACGTTGGGGCGCGTCCTGCGCGAGCGCGCCAGCAAGATGGAAGAAGGTCGCAAGCAGCGGGCAGAAGCGCGCAAGCGCGTGCCCAAGGAAGCGTGGGAACTGCCTATTGCCGTGTTGGAACTGCCGGCACGTATCGTCAACCTGCTGGAGGAAAACGAACTCAATACAGTTGGCGATATTATGTTCCACATTGAGATGGGCCAGGCAGCGCTGCTGAAATTGAAAGGTTTTGGCGAGAGATCTCTGGAAGTGGTACAAGAAGCAGTCGCCGACTATTTTGCGCGTCAGGCGGCTGTCACCGAGATGGAAGCAGGCGCAGCAGAAGTTGCGGAAGCGCCAGCAGAACCATCCGCAGTGCCGGCAGGCGAGGCAATGCCAGAAGCCGAGGCTGCTGAGGTAGCGGTAGCCGGGGTAGTAGTCGCTGAGACAGCGGGCGCTGAGGCAGCGGTCGCTGAAGCAGCGGTCACTGAGGCAGTCAAGGCAGCAGAGGAAGAAGCGCCAGTTGTAGCCGAACCAGCAGCTATGGTACCCGAAGAAGCTGCGCCCGTTGCGCCGCCGGCGCCTATTGACGATCTGGCAGCGCCGTTGGTGCAGCCCGCAGTAACTAAGAAACCAGCCGCCCCGAAACCAACGATTGTGGTGGTAAAGGAACCCGCGCCGGAAGAAGTGGAAAAGGCGACGGACTCAGGCCCAGGACGAAAGCCTGGCAAGAAACACAAGGGTAAGACATACGTCTACGACGAGTCCACAGGCGAGACGGTAACAAAGCGGAAAAGAAGAGAAACTCGCCACCGCGAAAGCTGGGAAGAATTTGGCGACCTGGATGATTTTTAAGTGATAAAACAGGTATTGTGAGAATGTTCTGGGCAGCATCGCCTGACAACAGAGCCGGCGTCTTTCAGTTGGCGTCGAGATGTTGATAGCCATGCCGGCAAAATCACAACCACCCCGCAAACACATGCCGCAGCGCACGTGTATTGCCTGTGGTCAGAAAACGGATAAGCGCCGTCTTATCCGGCTGGTATACGTTCCGGCTGCCGACCCTCCTATCGAGGGGGCGCCTTCTGAGAGCCGCGTCCTGGTGGACCCCACCGGAAAACGCAATGGGCGCGGCGCTTATTTGTGTTCTCAACCAGCCTGCTGGGACAAAGCCATCCATGGGCAAGTCCTCAACAAGGCCTGGAAAGTGACATTAACATCTGCCGAGAAGCAGGTCATTGCAGCATACAAAATGACCGTTATTGACCGTAATGGGTCAGGCAGCAGGGAATGATTAACATCATGTGATGACTATTTGAAATTCCCTGAGTCAGACTGACTCCCGTGGCAATAGATCAAGCGACCGGCACTTCTGGATAAAACAGGACTTACACCTGTTCCTTCAAAGTGCCGGTTATGTTTTTCAGGAGTTTCATCAGAACCGGTTTGCGTAGACCGTACCACAGCGCAGGAAAAAATATATGACGACTCCCATCAAAAAGAGCATCGAACTACCCGATTTCATAACCGTTCGGGATCTGGCCACCTTGATGGAAAAAAGCCCCATCACAATCATTAAGGAATTGATGACCAATGGCATCATGGCCAACATCAATCAGCAAATTGACTTTGATACGGCGGCTATTGTGGCTGGAGAATTGGGCTATGAGGCTGTGCCCACCGTTACCGAAGAGCCAGAGATAGAAGAAGATTTCGACCGCCCGGCATGGCGCAAAATTCTGGCTGAAGAAGAAGAAAAAAACCTGTCGCCCCGTCCGCCCGTCATCACTATGTTGGGACACGTTGATCATGGCAAGACCTCGCTGCTCGACGTCATCCGCTCGACCAACGTCCAGGCTGGCGAAGCCGGCGGCATCACGCAGCACATTGGCGCTTACCAGATCGAACACGAAGGCAAAAGCATCACCTTTCTGGATACGCCAGGTCATGAAGCATTCACCGCCATGCGCGCGCGCGGCGCCCAGGCCACAGACATCGCCATCCTGGTCGTGGCGGCTGACGACGGCGTCATGCCCCAGACCCGCGAAGCTGCCGACCACGCTCGCGCGGCCCACGTACCTATTGTCGTCGCTCTCAACAAGGTTGATCTGCCGTCGGCTAACCCCAGCCGGGTCAAACAACAGCTTGCCGATATTGGCCTGACGCCTGACGAATGGGATGGCGATACCCTGGTGATTGAGGTATCTGCCAGAGAGCGGTGGGGCATTGAAGATCTGCTGGAAGCCATCTTGCTGACGGCAGAAGAACTGCGTCCCCGCGCCAATGCCAATGCGGCCCCCACAGGCACAGTCCTGGAAGCCAGATTGGAAAAGGGGCGCGGCACGATGACGACGGTATTGGTGCAAAACGGTACACTACGCGAAGGGGACACCCTGCTTATTGGCGAGCATTATGGGCGCATTCGCTCCATGTTCGACTATCGGGGTAAGCGCATCAAGAAAGCGCTCCCCTCAATGCCCGTTTCCGTTTCAGGATTGAACGGCATCCCGGGGGCTGGCGAGCAGTTCAAGATAGTGGACAGCGAAAAAACAGCCCGCAAGATTGTAGCCGAACTCGAACTGGAAAGAGGACGGCAGGTGGCAGACAGACGCCCCGTCAGTCTGGACGAGTTCTTTGCCAAGCTGTTGGAAGGGGAAAGCAAAACCCTGAATCTCATTATTAAGGCGGACGTTCAAGGGTCCCTCGAACCCATTGTCAACTCGTTAAACAAACTGCACATGGAGGAAGTCAGTCTGGATATATTGCGCGCGGCTACGGGCGACATCACCGAAAACGACATTATGTTGGCGTCAGCCTCCGATGCAGTCGTGCTTGGTTTCAACGTAGCCATAGACAGCGCCGCCCGCGTTACCGCCAGCACCGAAGGCGT
>JAGVTM010000414.1 GCA_019136785.1 Chloroflexota bacterium
GCATTGCACGCCCAGGCGCTTACAGAAGCCGTGTGGACTCATAACGACGCTGTATTGGGACTGGTGCGGGACAGCGCCCGCGGGCGGCTGCTCATTTTGGGCAATTTCAGCGACAAAGCCCAAACTGTGCCTGCCTACCGTTTGCAGGAACTACAATTTGCCGGCACCCTGCACGATCATCTCACGGGGCAAAATCTGGAAACCTGGTCGGGCATTACGCTGGCGCCCTATCAGGCGATGTGGCTGGAGGGGGCTAATAATTAATTGGGTGAAGGGGTGAATTCGTGAATGGTTAATTGGGCGTATGACCATTCGACATAGGGTATCATGGATGAGCGAGCAATTGTATGGCGGCATTGAAGCGTGCGGTACGAAGTTCGTATGTACGGTGGCGGCTGGCCCGGACGACATCCGTGCTGAAACGCGCTTTGCCACGGGCGCGCCGACAGCCACCTTGCAGCAGGCCATTGATTTCTTTCGCGCCCAGCCACCTATAACCGCCTTAGGGATTGGCGCTTTTGGCCCGGCTGACCCTGACCCCCGCTCTCTGACCTTTGGCTTTATCACCACCACACCCAAACCCGGTTGGGCGGGCGTGGATTTTGCGGGTGTGATGCAGCGCGCCCTCAATGTTCCCGTTGGTTTCGACACGGACGTCAACGTGGCCGCCCTGGGAGAATGGCGTTGGGGGGCGGCGCAGGGGCTGGAAAGCTTTGTATACCTGACGGTGGGCACGGGCATTGGCGGCGGCGGCGTTATCAATGGGCAGATGATGCACGGCCTCATCCACCCCGAAATGGGACATATGCGCCTGCCGCGCCGCGAAGAGCGGTTTGCGGCGGCTGGTCCGCTGCCGCCATTTGCCGGCATTTGCCCTTTCCACGGTGATTGCCTGGAAGGTTTAGCCGCCGGCCCGGCTATTGAGGCGCGTTGGGGGAAAAAGGGAGGGGAACTGCCCCCAGACCATCCAGCCTGGACGCTAGAAGCGTACTACCTGGGTACAGCCCTGAGCAATTTGATTTGCATTCTGTCGCCGCAGCGTATCATTTTGGGCGGCGGCGTCATGGAGCAGCGCCACCTGTTTCCCCTGGTGCGCCAGGAAGTGCAGCAGGCGCTCAACGGCTACGTGGCTTCCCCCGCCATTCTGGCGCAAATTGACAGTTACATTGTACCGCCGGGGTTGGGGAATCGTGCCGGCATGTTAGGGGCCATTGCCCTGGCGCAGCAAGCGGCAGCGACCAGAAAAGGCGCTCACTCCACAGCGTAAGCGGCTTTTTGCCGTCTGCGCCGCCGCCAGAAGCGAATACCCAGCGCAATCAACAGAATCGAAGCAAACAGCATCAGAATAGGCAAAATGATGGACAGGAGCGACATAAACGTCGCCGCCACATCTTCCAGCAGACTGACCAGCCAGTTGCCTGTGCCTGCTGTGCTGGCTGTAATGATAGGACGAGCGGCCGCTTTGGTGGTATGCACCGTGCCTGCCAGCAGGACGCCTGCCAACAGCGCCAGAACGGGGCTGAGGTCGTTAATCACGCCCGCGTTGGCGGCAAATAGCACCGCGCCCGCGGCAGGACGGACAAAGGTTTGCACCACATCGTTGATGGAGTCCACTGCCGGCACTTTGTCTACCAGCATCTCAATCACCAATAGCACTGCCAGCGCCCCAATGACCCACCAGCTTGTCAGCAGGTCATATGGCTCCGCCAGGTGAATCAGGTCCGTGAAACGCGCCACCAGCGCCACAATCAGCAGCGGAATGTAGGCGTTTAAGCCCGCGCTGGTCGCCAGCCCAAACGCCGCCCCAATGCCACCCAATGCCGTCACGAAATCCATTTTTCCCTCCAGCTACAAATCACGTGGTAGCGGCAGATCCCGCTGATACAGTTTGTATCATCTGCGCAATCCTGATTCTTTTTGCCCTTGATTATGCGCGTCGCTTATCTCCAACAAGGTTCACGACAGACCAGGCAGTCCGGTCAATGTTCCAAACACACTTAGCCGCAGCCACGCGCCCAGGCTGAGTTCCGCCAGCGCCAGCAGCAAGCCTGCACCCAATGGCGGCAGCGCCTGTCGCCAGGTGGCGCAGCGCCCTTCGCGGCGCAGGGCTATCAGCAGCAGCATACTGTTAATAGCGCTGAGAATAAGTAAAAGACCTGCGCTGCTCACTAAAGCCAATACGTACAAGATGGTGGGTTGGTTGCTCAAGACCAACAGAACCAGACTGCCGCTCAGCAGGATCAAGCCCGCCAGTTCTCCCCATGATTGCAGCGATGGCTGCCACTGTGGCGCCTGCCACAACGTTTGCGCCAGTGTGGGCGCAATAATGCTGCCCAGCGCCAGCCCGGCCCCCATGCCTGTGAGCAGTCGCAGCCAGTTTTGTGGCGTGTACAAATGGGGGAAATTGGGGAAAAAGTGACTATAGGAGTTGAGACCGTCTATGCCCATCACACCCACAAACCCTAACAACGCCAACAACAAAGGCAGCCGTGGCAGCGCCGCCCATCGTTCTCGCCCGGTCATAACCGTCATCAAAAAGACCAACAGCACGCCCAAATACATGCCGCTGCAGCGGGCGCACAATGGCAACTGACGTCCGGCAATGACGAAAGAACGATCAGCCAGCCGATGGCAAACCGTCGCCCCCCAAAAATCCAGCGCAGACAGGGTATGGCTGTGGCTGACGGCGGCGACATCGCTGGTCGTGTAAAAAGCAATGAGCAGCAGCGCCCCCAGACCAATGAACACGGCGCGCCAGCGTATGGGCAAGCGCGACGTCCCCAGGGTCTCGCTGGATGGCAAGGAAAGATTGCCGGCATCTGGCGGCGGTACATTGGCGTCAGCCATGGCGAGCTTTGAAACTCCTGGCGATTATGGTTTAATAGAGCCGACTGTTCCAGAGGGCGCAAACGGCGCAGCCTGGTGCATGTATTGTATAAGAGTTTCCCAATTTCGCATTCAACAGGATGCGCCGCATCCGACGGGATGCGGGGAGTAGATATGTCTCGACAACCGCGCGTTTTTTACCGTCCCACCCGCTTAGAAGAAGCGCTGCATTACCTGGCGCAGCCGGACACCGTACCGCTAGGGGGCGGCACAAAACTGCTGGCAGCAGATATAACCGCGGGCGTGGTAGATTTACAGGATTTGGGGCTGGATCAAATTCAGGTAATTAACGGCAGGTTGCACGTAGGGGCAATGGCACGGCTGGCTGACCTGGAGGCGTTTGTGGACGGACATTCGCTGCTGGCGGCAGCCGTTCACCGCGCTGGCCCGAACACTTATCGTCATGCGGCTACGTCAGGCGGTTCGATTGCGGCTCGCCTGCCGGATAACGAACTGCTGGCGGCGCTGTTGGTCTTGGAAGCCAGTTTGACCGTATATACACCCCAGGCTGAAGTGATGTCGCTGCCCCAATTTTGGAACCGCCAGAAGCCATCAGACTTGATTGCCGAAATTCGTATCCCCTGGGGCGCAGGGCGTGGGGCATTGGAGCGGGTGGCGCGCACCCCTGCGGATTATCCGATTGTGTCCGTGACAGCCTGGCAGCCAGAGGGGGAAGGAGTGCGGCTGGCGGCGACGGGGGTTGCTGCCCTGCCTGTGCGCCTGAGAGCGGCAGAAGCGGCGCTGGCAGAAGAGGGAATTGAGAAAGCGGCGGAGGCGGCGGGGGGAGAATGCCGGCATCCCGGCGACTTCCGCGGCGACCATCAATACCGCGCCCAAATGGCCGCCGTCCTCACCCGCCGTATCTTGACCTACTTGCTGCACTCCTGACCGCCATTCGCCAGATGAATTCACTGATCATTCAAGGAATCTTTGTGGAATCAGGATTATGTTTATTTGCTGAGAATAGAGTTTAACCGGAGAGATGCCTGACATAGATGTTGAATTCGCCTTCGCGCGGGATTGCGCTATGGTTACTTGCCAAAGATAATTCTGGTAAGAGATAACATGCCGAAACTCTACGAATATTTTGGATTGATTGTGCTTTTTTATTCAAATGAGCATGAACCTGTTCACGTTCACGGAAAGTATCAGCATACAGAAAGCAAGGCTGAATTTATCATTGATAATGGCAAGATAGTCGAAATCCGCTATTCCATTGTCCGAGGTAGAAGACCCCTCGACGATCAACAGTTCCGACACTTCAAAACGTTGGTTGAGCATTATGCAGAGGACATTGTACAGAAATGGATAAATTACTTCGTCCTTCACCAGCCCGTGGCAGCAGAGAAGATCACGCGCAGACTTCGATGATCCTCGAAGACCAGATCATTGACATTGATAGCGCAGAATACCTCCATGCTTATCAGCTGCAGCTTAAGTTTAGTGACGGCAAAGAGTGTATAGTTGACTTTGAACCATTTCTTCGCGGCTCGCTGAATCCTTTGATAAGGCGGTATTTGGATCTGGAGCGCTTCAAGAATTTTACAGTGGAGTATGGGGATCTCTATTGGGACGATTACGAGATGTGCTTTCCCATTGCAGACTTGTACGAAGGGCACATTTAGGGAAAACGGTAATAGCCCTGGCAAGCCTTGCTTGACGCATTTTGGGCAGAATGTTACGATCAGATTTGTCAAGTTGGCCGGGTGGTCGCGGCCTCACGTTTCGCTTTGCGGAGCGGCGAGGTCGAGGAAAGTCCGCACTCCATAGAGCACGGCGCCGGCTAACAGCCGGACGGGGCGACCCGATGGCAGAGTGCCACAGAGAAGTATATTGCCCGCCTGCAAAGGTGGGCGAGGGTGAAACGGTGGTGTAAGAGACCACCGGCGGCGGCAGTAATGTCGCTGGCCAGGCAAACCCCGCCGGGAGCAAGGCCAAGCAGGGTGGAAATGGGACGGTGGGCAGCAATGTCCACTGCGCCGGTTACGGGGCTGCTCGTTCCGTCTGACACCCGGGTAGGCCGCCAGAGAATACCAGTAATGGTGTTCCCAGATAGATGATCACCGCCTGCGTGGCTGCGGCCATGGCAGGTACAGAATGCGGCTTACAGGCCAACTTGACGCTTTTTTGCCAGGATTTACGCAGTTGCCATACCACTTTCGGGCGGCGCGTAAAGCGCGCGCGCATGAAGCGCGCGGCATTGGGACTCGTTGTTGTGCTGCTGAAATAATAGCCAGTAATGCGTGACAGGTAACCATTCACTCCCTCTATAGGTTGAGCCTGTCGAAACCGGTTCCCTTCGACAGGCTCAGGGAATGCGGGTGAATGGTTGCGATCTGTCTTATTGCCTGCCCCGGAGATGGCTTTGGCTGTTCGTGTGTTGTTTGTGTGCCTGGGTAATATCTGTCGTTCGCCTATGGCTGAGGCTGTGTTTCGACACATGGTGGAGAAAGCGGGGCTGGCGGACAGAATTACGGTAGATTCGGCGGGCATTGGCAACTGGCATTGGCACGCGACGGGAGTTGGCCCGGCATGGGATTTCTTATGAGGGGCGGGCGCGCCAGGTAACGGCGACGGATGTGGCAGATCCAGAGGCATACATTGTGGCTATGGATGACGAGAATGTGGCTGATTTGCAGCGGCGGTTTGGACCACATCCCCGCTTAGTCCGCTTGTTGGATTTTGCCGGCAGCACTCCCCTCCGTGAAGTACCTGATCCTTACTACAAAGGCAATTTCGACACAGTGTACCAGCTTGTGGTAGACGGCTGCCAGGGTTTGCTGGCTGAGATCAGGGCCGAGGCGGGCATTTAGGGCGCGTTTATCTTTAGCGTAGAAAGGTGAGAAGAGAGAGTGATGAAAGAACGGGAAGTGATTGTGGTGGGGGCGGGGCCAGCCGGGGCTACCACAGCCATGGCTCTGGCGCGGCAGGGTCGGGACGTACTCTTGTTGGACCGGCAGCCGTTTCCCCGCGACAAGACTTGCGGCGATGCCGTTCCTGCTGGCGCTATTGAACTGTTGTACGCTTTGGGCATGCGCCAGAAAATTGATAATGCCGGCTTCTACCCGGTACGCAAACTGCTCATCAGCGCTTTGAATGGCTCGGTGCTGGAAGCGGATTTTCATGAAAGC
>JAGVTM010000568.1 GCA_019136785.1 Chloroflexota bacterium
TGCGACCCCGTCTGCAGGCGGGAGACAAACTCAATCTGATTAGCCAGGCTGCGCAAGTCTGGACTGAGCGTTACTTCCAGGTGCAGTGCCTTGCGGCCAAGGCCAGAATCGCAGTTGCCCATTTGCTGGCAGATGCCGGCAATATCCTGTTCCAGATCGCTCGCCAGCCGTTCAGCCACAGCCTGATCCCGTTGCGGAAAACTTAAAGTCAGGTAACGTCCACGGCTGCGCCCCGTCAATTCCCAAAAGGCGGCGTCCGGCGGCGCCAGCAGCCAGCGATCCTCGCCGCGGCGAAAGACGTCCACCTGCTGCAGCGTAATCTGTTGGCTGCTCCCATCCGGCAAATTGACTTGCAGCGGCTGGCGCACGGTGATGGTGGCTGTGTTTAAATCCGGCGACAGGGCAATTTCCACAATTTCTGGCTCCCCGGCTGCCGGCATTTCCCACATAGCGCGTCCCCCAATGTGATTGGCAGCCAACAGCGACATCTGGGCTGCCGTCCAGTCCGGCTCTCGTCCGGACAGCAGTGTCAGATACAACTCCTCATCCTGCCGCGCTGCTGCGTCGCGCGCCAGCCAGAAAGCAGCCGTTACCTCGGCGCGCACGGCATCGGAGACCACCTCTACCCGCCCCGTTATTTGCTGCCAGATGGTGACTACCCCTAACGCCAGGATGCCTATGAACAAGAGCGCCAGTGGCCACGAACGCCACCTGGACGGCGGCTTTGGCGGCGGCGCAGGTTTATCCCAATTGGTGTTATCTTCTGTTTGCCAGTGAAAACTCATACCTCATACCCCATACCTCATACCCCTTTATCACTTATTGCCCCAGGCAGCGTAACTACAAAAGTCGGCATCAGGGACAAAAATTCGTTGGTAGTTGGATGCCGGCGCAAACAAAGCCGTGAAATTTGCCTCGCCGCGCACCAGCCACTGTCCATCGGCGGCCCAATCGAAGTTGCTGACCAGCGTATGGTTGGGTGAACTGAATTGGCGGATGGGTTGTGGCTGCGGTAAGTCGTACAGGGTCAGATAAGATTTGCCACTGCCGCTGTCAATCTGCGCCACCGCCAGCCAGCCATCTCCTTCGCCCGGGCTGAACCTGGCTTCGGCTACCACTTCATTCATGGCAGTCAGCCGCATGACGCTGTTGTCGCGGCGATCCACCAGCAGCAAAGCACGCTGCCGGTCGCCCTGCGTCTGGCTGTTTTGCGCCCCGTGCTGCAAATCGAGCAGCAGGTAGCGCCCACGCCCGGCTGTATCTGCCCATAACCCGACTACCATCCAGGTATGGCTGGTTGCCGGCAGCGCCGGCAACCACGTATCCGGTTCAATCCATAGCGTTGCTGTCGGCTGCGCCGTCGTGCCCAGGTACAGCGCCGGCTGCGGCAGGTCCCGGCTTTCATCCAGGCGCACATAGCCGAACGTTTCCGCATCCAGCCAGAACGGGAAAATACCGCTGCCGGCATCCGCCAGCGGCTGTTGGTCCCCGTCTGTCAACGTTAACTGGTGCACGGGCGTATGCTGGCGGCGCGCCCAGGACACGTTGCTGACCAGGGCGTGTTCGCCATCAGGCGACCAGACCGTGTACTGGTCGTTGGGCAGCAGCGCCAGCGCACACCCTTCTGTCGCACAGGCTGTCGGGTCTATGCGCCCCAGATGGAGGAATGCCAGTTCGCCGTTGAAGACAGTGACCAGAGGACTGGCGCCTGCCTGTCCCGCATAAAACAAAATGGGTGTTGGCGGCAGGTTCTCTGGCAGCGTGACGGGCTGCAGCCCCTGATCTGCACGCCAGAGTGACACCAGGCTGCTGCTGCCGTTTTCCAGAATGAAGAGGCCATCGTCGCCGGGTAAGGGCGTCAAAGAGAGCCGCGCCCGGCCCAATGGCTGCGTCTGGATGAAACTGCCGGCAGCCGGGTTCAGGGCATACAAATCCAGGCTAAAATCGTTCATCTGCGGCGCGCACAGCCGGTAGATCACCTCTTCAGGCCAGGGGACAGGCGGGTGGCTGGCGGTTCCCACCTGTTCCTGCAGAAACTGAAACCAGAGGCGGGTTGTGGCGGGCCCAGTTGGCAAGAATGAATACAGCCAAAAACTGAAACTGTTGTTGAAACCGCTATCTTCGCCCAGGCTGCGCAGCAGGCGGCCCACAGAGGCTTCGCGGCTTTCGGCGAGTATGAAATGCACCACGACATATGCCTGCCAGGCGTCTGCCGCTTCTTCAGGATCGAGTACGCTGCCCGGCCAGTGAATGCCGGCATCCAACGGCTCAAACGGATCATCCAGAATTCGCTCATAATCCGCCGCTGTCAGGGGCCAGGGTTGCAGCCCCAGCCGGTGCAGCAGGTAGTCGCGCAGAGCCAAAAAGTAAACGCTGTGTGGGCAGCATTGGTAGCCTGCTGCCTGGCTGGCTGCCGCCGTCACCACCGTGCTGGCGTAACCGCGAAACAACGCTTGATAAGCCGCTTCATCCGTGGGACTGCCCACCAGCGACGGCGCCGGCAGCGCCAGCTTCGGTTCCGGCTGAGTCAGCCAGCCCAACTGTTTCAGATTGGCAAGCTGTGCCACGTCTGCCGCCAGCGTCACCTGCATAGCTGTCGGGCATGCCAGGTCAGCCGCCAACCCGCAAAAAGCCGCCAGTTTCTTATCCAGGTCGGGGCCTAATCGGGCGGCAGTTGGTTCGTCCGCTGCCGTGTAGTGCAGCGTCAGGTGCATTCCCTGGTAGGTCTTTGGCTCAGTGGATGGAGGCGATTCTGGCGGCGACAGCAGCCAGCTTGTTCGCCCCTGGCGATACGTTTCCTGATGTTGCAGGCTGATAGTTTGCGTTTGCTGGTTGCCCACCGCAATGGCGTACTGCTCCTGTATCAGGACGTCTGCTGCCAGCAAATCAGGGGACAGCGTAATCGTGATGACCTGGGTTTGTGCCGGCAGCCACGTCAATCCCAGGCTGGCGCGATCCAGATACGCCCCCGTGCGAAACCAGGCTTGCTGCTCGTCCGCCCACTGCAAATCGCGCCCTGATAGCAGATTGACAAACAACTCGAAATCATCCCGGCGCACGGCCTCATGCAGCACGTCCACGCTGGTGTTGACGTCGTTAATAATGCTGGCGCTGATATCGGACACGCGCTCATTGATCTGGCGGCGCACCAGCAAGAACCCCAACACGATAAACAAGCCCGCGGCTCCTACCAGGAGAACCCACCGCCGCGGCCAGCGGCGTTTGTCTGACGCTATGGAGATTAGCCCCGCGCCGTCGCGCGCCCGCGCGCCCCCGCGCGCTCGCGCTTCCCCGCGCGCTCGCGCGTCCTCGCGCGCCTCTTCCCATTTTTCTTCTTCTGTTTGCCACTCAAACGACATGATAAATTCCCCAGATTGGAAGAAAAAACGTGGACGATGCAAGTATAACCGGGCCAGCCGGATAACACCCACCGATTCCCAGTTTTTTTAACTACGTTTAAGCGAGTGGTAACACCCCAGTTAATCATGGTGATCTCTTTAACCGCCTATCGGCCCCGCAAAGCGAGCGCTTCGGCAAGCAGCCCCCGCATCGTCCGGCGCGGACGCATCGTCCGACGGCATCAGCGACGGGCAATTTTGGGCGCGTCTGCGCCCAAAATTGCCCATGAAAATGGATGTCAGCCCCCGCCTACGGCAGGGCTGCCGCCGCAGGCGGGGCTGACACCCACCACGATTAAGTGCGGCGCTACCAAGCGAGTTTCCAGCACGGCGTAGCTGTTATTATATTTGACGCAGCGCTGGCAGCGATTCTGATTCCTGTTAAAATCTAGGCGTGGTCATGAGTCGCCCATGATCTATCGCAGATTTCCACGAATTTTGTAACTATTCAGCTTCAGGTGGTGCAAGGCACTGGCCGAGCGGTTTTGGCCTGTTTGAACTCCTGTAGCCAGTGCCTTGCACCTGTATAGTTACGAATTTTTAACCACTGACCACTCGCCGCTGGTCACTGTTTTTCAACAGGATTTCGCAGGCTTGTGGTGAGCGCAGCCGAACCGTGACGCAGATTTGTTTTGTGGGGCGGCTTGGGAGTGGTCTCGCTGACCCCTCGCCACTCACCACTGTTTTCGAAGGAGTACTTCCCACCATGCCCGCAAACTTTATTTTCGAGGGCGGGGTCGCCGATCTCGACCCGGCTCTGAGCCAACTTTTACAACGTGAAGTGCAGCGACAACGTGAAACCATCATCCTGATTCCTTCAGAAAGCGTTGCCGCCGCCGCTGTCAACGAAGCCCTGACCAGCGCTTTTGGCAATATTTACGCTGAAGGGTATCCGCGCGAAGAGAGCCGCCGCCAGACGGAAGCCGAAATCCTGGACTATGATCAGGAGCTGGCGCTTTATCGCCGTTACAGCGATCCCCGCTATTACAAGGGCGTCGAATACGCCGATTTGCTGGAAGCCCTGGCTCGTCGCCGCGCCGCCGAACTATTTGCCGCCAATGGATTGCCGCCAGATGCTCTTTACGTCAACGTGCAGCCCTTGAGCGGCGGCGCGGCAAACAATGCCGTTTATACAGCCCTCTTGCAGACTGGCGACACCCTCATGGGTTTGAACCTGAATGATGGCGGACATCTCTCCCATGGCGCCAAAGTAAACCGCTCCGGTCAGGTCTATAACAGCGTCCCCTATTTTGTGGATAAAGATAGCGAACGTCTGGATTACGACGCCATTGAAGCCCAGGTGTTGGCTGTCAAGCCCAAACTGATTGTGGCCGGCTACTCCGCTTACCCGGCCACCATTGATTGGCGTCGCTTCCGCGCCATTGCCGACAAGGTTGGCGCGTACCTGTTTGCCGACATCAGCCACATTTCTGGCCTGGTGGCTGCTGGCGTCCATCCCAGCCCCATTGGGATTGCCGACGTGGTCATGACCACCACCCATAAGAGCCTGTGCGGCCCCCGCGGGGCGATGATCATGACCCATCGCTCTGACCTGGCGCGCAAACTGGATCGCGCTGTCTTCCCCGGCGAGCAGGGGGGGCCCCATTTGAACACTATTGCCGCTCTGGCGGTCGCTTTGAAGCTGGCGCGTACCGAAAAGTTCCACCAGTTGCAGCAGCGTATTGTGCGCAACGCCCGCCGCCTGTCAGAACAGTTGGAGGCGCGCGGCTTGCGTCTGGTGGGCGGCCTTTCCGAGAATCACTTGCTGATGGTTGACGCCAAGAGCATTGAGCGCGACGGCGTTTATTTATCCGGCGACATGGCTGCCCGTATTCTGGACCTGGCGGGCATCGTCACCAACCGCAACACTATTCCCAGCGACGCCAGCGCATTTTCTGCCACCGGCGTGCGTTTGGGAACAGTGTGGATCAGCCAGCTTGGCTATGGGGACGCCGAAATTGACAGACTGGCTGAAGCC
>JAGVTM010000203.1 GCA_019136785.1 Chloroflexota bacterium
GCCATCCCCATTGAGCACCAGACCCGTGTACTGCAACGAAGTGCCCACCGTGCGGACGTCGCCTTCAGCCACGTCTCCGGCGGTTACGCCGTTGTAAGCCAGGTCTTTCGCTGTAGGAACATACATTTCGGGCACATAACCAAGTGTGGCATCCACCGCAGTGGGCGCTGCCGGCTTGTCAGCGGCAAAAGCAGCCGTCAGCGTCAGAAGAATAGCCAATAGGACAATAAATGACGAAACAACAAACTTTCTATTCATTTGGTTCTCCTTTACTACTATGGGCTTGGCGGGAAATTGTCAGCGCCACGATAGAACCATTAGCCTGGGTAACCATAAGACCTGTCACAAACGCCAATAACTTTACGTCTGGAGCATTCTTGCACTGTGATACTGTGAGCCGCTGGTTTCTACATCATGTACCGACAAAGGATAGCTTAATAATACATTAAAAATACCTAAAAGTAAACAGGGAACCATAAAAAAACGCCGAACTCGTTTGCGAGTTCGGCGTTTTAGCCATTTATTGCCGTCCCGGCTGCGTTCGCTTTGCCTGTTCATAGGCTGCTACCCTCCCCTGATTACAAGTCAGCGGGTTGGAATACGCAGCGGCGCAAGAGGACGAGACCAGGCGGGTTGTAGTAGTAGTAGACGAATGCGCCAGAGTCCGTTACGTAGCTTTCCGGGTCTAGCTTGAGAGCGACCAGATTCGGGTCGTCCACCCGCTGCGGCGGTGGGGGGGTGCCGCCTCGTTCAATGGGCAGGCCAAAGACCCAGATAGAACCCTCGGTCTTGTTGTTGTTAAACAGGGCCAGCGAAATGTAGGAAGCCCCCTGGTAGACAAACGGTTCGGGCGAGGAGATGTTCACGTGTGTGCCCGCTTCCGGCGGAATGGTCAATGTAGTGAAGCTAACCGCCGCGCCTTCCACTATCTGGTAAACGCGAACCTCGCGCGGATACGGGTCGCTGCCTGTTTTAACGGCTGCCATGTAGAGCAGTTCCCCGCCAATTTCCGGCGCGTTCCAGGCATAAGCGCCTAGCTTATGGCCGCCATCGCCGGTGAGTACCGTTTCCAGGTGCGTGGCGGTATCGTACAGGACAAGCTGGATTGTCGAACCCTCATATCTGCTGTACAGGATGGCGTCGTCATCAATCCACGTCGGCAAAGATACGTCAAGTTCCACATCGGGGATCTGAAATTCCTGCGTCGGGTTGCTCAAATCGAGCCAGTAGACTTGCCAGGATGCCAGCGGGGAAGTGCGCCGCCGGTACAAGACTTTTCCAGGGCCATTCGCACTGTTAGAACCGTCAAAGTGGCTTCTGATGACGTAGTCTGTGCCGGGAATGACGGGCGTAGACTGCCCTGTTGCCGTTGACCACAGGTACATGCGCTCCAGGTACTTGCCCTCTTGACGGGTGTAGATGACGGTGGGAATCCCATTGTGGCGCATCCACTCCGGGCCATTGTCTTGCAGTTCATTGATGGGCGACAGTTGGCTGTCCAGCCAGAAATCCTTGCCGGTTTCCGTCACCAACGTGCCATCTGTGGGATCGAGCCACCCCACCCAGGCATTGGCGCTGAGCCAGGCATCGCGGAATGTGATCAGGTTGGTCTCGCTATCTACCTCCGGGTCCACATATCTGACGGACTGGGAACCGATAGCAATATCGTCGTAGGTAAGAGCAGCGGCTGGTTGGGCGACCAACACAATCGCTGTCATGATCAACACAGTGATGATAAACTTCACGTAGCGGTTCATTGTTACCTCCCCTTCGGGTTCTCCGCCAGCTTCGCCTGGCGGAAATTATTCGATAGTTCAGCAGTGGTTAATTCCTTCTGCTGCTTACCTTTTGCTTTCATGGTAAGCGAAATGGGAGGCAATGTCGGTTGCCGTTGGCGTCGTTTCCGTGTCGAAAATGTGTTACAATGTGACCAGAATGACACTGGTATACCTGATCCTGGACAGGTTTAGAAATCAGGTTTTGCTCTGGGGGGCTCGCCACGAATTTGACATAAAACTCGGTTTCTGAAGCGGAGCTATATTCTATGGCGCAGAAAGCAGATTTTGCCGATGTTTTGGGGGGCTACGTGTCGCGCGATGGGCGCAACCCCAGCCAGCTATCGCAGCAAACGGGCAACCAGTTTGGCCCCTACCACAAAATCCCCAAAGAAACGCTGTACCGTTGGCTTAACGGTACGGTCAGCCGTCCACGTAGCTGGCAGGACATAGCTCGTTTGTCTGTCGTATTACGACTCACTTTGGCGGAAACGGATGCCTTGCTGTTAGCTGCCGGGCACGGTTCGCTGGCGACGCTGCGCCGTCAGACCCAGCCAAACGCTGAAAAGCAGCTTCTCTCCTATTGGGGCAACGGCGAAACAAGCGCGGCGTCTGCGCCGTCGCCAGCAATGGAACAGGCGCAGGCGGCGCTGGCAGACATGCCCGCATTTTCCATCCCCACCCCCGGCCCCCTGCCCCCCGGCTCCCGCCTGTTGCTGCCGCCCAACCCCCTCTTCGTAGGGCGCGCCGCCGTTCTGCGCACCCTGGCCCAGGCATTGAAAAACAACCAGACCGTAGCTCTCACCGGTATGGCCGGCATTGGCAAGACACAGTTGGCGGTGGAATTTGCCCATCGTTATGGCCGTTACTTCCCTGGCGGCGTCTTCTGGCTCTCCTTTGCCGACGCCGCGGCGGTGCCCGCCCAGATTGCCGTGTGCGGCGGTCTTCATGGCCTGGGTTTGACGCCAGACTTTGATGATTTGCCGCTGAACAGGCAGGTGGAAATGGTGCTGCGCACCTGGCGCGATCCCCAGCCGCGCCTGCTCATTTTTGATAACTGCGAGGAGGAGTCGCTGCTCACCCAATGGCGTCCCGCTTACGGCGGCTGTTGTCTGTTGCTCACCAGTCGCCGCGCCCGCTGGCACCCGGCGCTGGGCGTAACGCTGCTGCCGCTGCCGGCGCTGGCTCGCGTGGAGAGCGTCGCTTTACTGCGCCAGTTTTGCGACGTCATATCCCAGGCCGAGGCTGCCGAAATCGCCGCTGAGTTGGGCGACCTGCCGCTGGCGCTGCATCTTGCCGGCAGCTTTCTCTACAATTACCAGGCTGATGTTACCCCCGCTGTCTACCTGACCCAACTGCGCGCCTCGCGCAACTATTTGCTGCAACATCCTTCTCTGCAAGGCTGGCGGGGCAACTACTCGCCCACCGCACACGAAACGCACGTGGCCCTCACCCTCTCCTTTAGCGCCAACCGGTTGAATCTGGACGATCCCATAGACGCCCTGGCCCAGCTTTTGCTGGCGCGGGCAGCCTGTTTTGCCCCCAATGAACCTGTTCCCAACCATCTACTGCGCGCCACCGTGTCCTATGCGCCCTCCCCAAACGCATCTTCCCTCGCGCCGCTGCCAGTAGCCGATGCGCTGTCTCGCCTGCTGGCGCTGGGGTTAATCCAGGAAAGTCAGGATAGGGCGTTTGTCCGGCTGCATCGTCTGCTGGCGGCTTTTGTCAA
Source organism: Chloroflexota bacterium (assembly GCA_019136785.1). Lineage (GTDB taxonomy): Bacteria > Chloroflexota > Anaerolineae > Promineifilales > Promineifilaceae > JAGVTM01. The sequence goes on from JAGVTM010000203.1 coordinate 3,505, forward strand.
CCAGTTTAGTTCCGATGCGCAGGCGCAAGCCGACGTGGAAATGGCCGTTTTACGGGAAGCGCAGCGCCTGAACAAAAGACATAACCCGGGCCCGCTGCGGGTGTGGGACATTCATCTGCACCATGTTGCTGCTGTGGCGCAGACGCGCCAGGATGCGCGCGCGGCTGACCTGTGCCACACCCTGGCTGATTATTTGCAGTTGAGCGGTAAATACGACGAAGCCCGATCTTACTATGAGCAGGCGCTGCACATTCGCCGCCGCGTTTTGGGCGCGGCCCATGCGGAAACGGCCCATACCCTGCACTGTCTAGGGGCGCTGCTGTGCGAGATGACGCGTTTTGCCGAAGCGCAGCCTTTTCTGGTAGAGGCGCTGCAACTGCGCCAGCAGATACACGGAGTAGAACACCTGGAAGTAGCCGAAACGTTGAGCGTTCTGGGGGTGGGGTTGCTGGCTGCCGGCAATTTGCCGGCAGCACAGCCCTATCTGGAACGGGCCCTGGCCATTCACAAACAGCAGCTAGGTTCCGAACATACGCTAACGGCTATCAGTTTGTCTCATTTGGGGGCGTTGTATCAGGCCAGCGGGGATACCAGGGCTGCCCGCTCCTGTTATCAGCAGGCGCAGGTGGTTCGTGAGCATTTGCTGGACACAGACCTCCCCCGTACCGCTACCAGCCTGATCAATTTGGGGATGCTGTTCCAGGACATGGGCAATCTGGTTGACGCCGCTCCCTTGTTGGAACAGGCGTTGGCTATCTTTGAGTCAAAACTGGGCTTTGCCCATCCCTATACCGCCATTATCCTGCGCCACCTGGGGATGCTGGCGCAGGCGGCGGGCGATAAGCCCAAAGCCAGGGCTTACCTGGAGCGAGCTCTGGCTGCTCGCGAACTGGCATTGGGGCCCGAGCACCCAGAGACAACGGAACTCCGCGCCGAATTAGCGGCGCTGTCCTGACGCCGCGGCGCTGCCTGCGAGACTGGAGCAGTCTCCCAGACTGCTCCAGTCTGGGAAGTCAGTGGATGGCCCAGAAGCACAGGTTGCCATCCCAGGAAGTGGAAAGCAGCGTGTGACCGTCCGGGCTGAACAGGATACTGGTGATGACGTTGGCGTGATCCTCAAAGACAGCGATTTCCTCACTCGTTTGCCAGTCCCATACCCACACCAGGTTATCGCCGCTTGGGTCTTCCCGATTGCCTGACCCGGCAGCCGCATACCGCCCATCTGGACTAAAGGCCACGCTGTTTACGTCGGCTGGCTGCTGCGCCCACCGCCGTACCTCCGCGCCCGTTTCCATGTCCCACAAGATAATGCGTCTTTCCCCATCCGCTGTCCGCTGCGACGACGCCGATAGCAAGAAGCGCCCGTCTGGACTGACCGCCAGGCCATCTACCCAACCGGCATGACCATTTCCTTCAGGGGGGAAATGGCGCACGATGGCGTCCGCTGCCCAATCCCACATCAGAATCTCTCCGCGCTGGTCACCCAAAATGAGGTATTGGCTGTCTGGGCTGAAGGCAATAGTTTCGATCCGTCTGGTATGCGCCAGGCGCTGGCGCATCTGCCCTAACTGCTCTGGAATCAGATCCCACACGATGAGGGAGCCATCGGTAAAAGCTGCCGCCGCTATCAACCCATCTGGACTGATAGCCACGCGCGTAATAAAGCCTGCCGGGTCGTCTCCCTCGGCAGCCAGGTGGGCGATTACGCTGCCATCCGCCACAGACCACAGCGTGGGCTGCTTTTCCGAGAAGGCGGCAGAGAGCACCGCCTTGCCGCGCGGCGTGATGGCTACCGTGTGTACCCGATCTGCGTGACCGGTAAAGCGCATGATCTCGCTCCTGGCAGCCAGATCCCAAACGATGAC